>ONQU01000107.1 GCA_900320035.1 uncultured Rhodospirillaceae bacterium
ATTTCTTTCTGCAACCCGTCCAACCACTTAGTCCATTCCTTAGGTGGTGTAACATTTTCAGCAGTTGTTGTCGTTGTATCTTCAGCCTGCGCTGGTTGAACACTATGACAGCCGCCAAACATAGCCACGATGGTTAATAAAATAAATGTATGTAAAACAAACCTCATTTTTGCCTCAATAAAAAACATCCGTCTCAGTATAAATGTTTTTTTTGCGGCGTTAATCAAAAAGAGCAATCAATCCACAAGCAAGATACAGTTTTATTCCTGTTTTGCCAACAATTCTGCGCGCTCTTGCAGCAATTTCTGGTAACGCCGATTGATTTCATCTAAATCACTAGGATTTTTTTGCATTGATGTAATACATTCTTTTATATCAATATCTATCTGTTTTAATTGAATTGTTATTAAATTTTTATCAATTTGTGAATTTAATTCCGCCATACTTAATTTTTGTTGCCGATACATATTAAGTTCCCATAAATCAGCAACTTCACCAACATAATTGAGTTTTATTTTTTCGAGCAAAATTTCACTGTCTAAATGCTCATCTTCTTCATTTATTTCAATGATATCGGCTAAAATTTTTGCCATAACGGAATGACCGATTTCAAAAGAAGTCAAGCGTTCGGCATATTTACCGATAAGTTCCGGATATAATATCATCGCCGCTACGATACTGCGTAAATCTAAATCATTAAGCGGTGGTTTTTTAACATAGTTATAGGCCGCCGCTGATTTAACCGCATATTTTGGGTTTGTTTTAGGTGTTTCAGTCGGTTGTTTAATTTGCTCATTTTGTTGTTTTTTAATTTGTGCCCCACGCCCAAAGGTATAATAAATGCGTTGTTTCATTTCTTGGGCATAATAATTTCGAATTTGCGGATCTTTTATTTTACCTACTTCTTCGAATGTTTCTTTTTCAATGAGGGCTTTTTGCTCCGGTGTATTGGTGTCTTTGTTCATTTTACATTTATGCCACAAAATATCAACCAAAGGTTTAGCACGTTGTAAGTATTGTTCAAAAACTTGTGGGCCTAAAGTATGTAAGAGCTCATCGGGATCTTTCTTCTCTTTCAAGAAAATATAATTAACCGAGTAACCGGCACGCAAAATTGGTAAAACGCGGTCAATCGAACGAATCGCCGCTTTAATACCGGCATTGTCACCATCGAAACAAAGCGTCGGGTTCGGACAAACTTTCCATGCTTCCAAAATTTGTTCTTCGGTTAAAGCCGTGCCCAAAGGCGCTGTGGCATAATCAAACCCGAAACTATCCAGCGCAATGACGTCCATATAGCCCTCGCAGATAATCAGCCGCTTTTTCTGATAAGCCGGTTCACGCGCATAGGTCATATTATAAAGTATCCGCCGTTTATTAAAAATAGGTGTTTCCGGTGAATTAAGATATTTGGGCTGACTATTATCCATAATGCGCCCGCCGAAAGCAATCACATTACCTTGTTTATCCATAATCGGAATCATTACTCGATCACGGAAAAAATCATGCGAAGGGCGATTTTTATCTTCCGGTACGGCAACCAAACCCAAATCTACCATATCTTGTTCAGCTACACCTTTAGATAACAGTAAAGTTTTCAAACCGTTATTATTGGCGGCATAGCCCAAGCGAAATTTGCGAATAATATCATCACTTAACCCGCGTTTTTCTTTGAAATAACGTAAACCCGCCGCCCCAATCGGCATACGGAGATTTTTTTCAAAAAACGCTGCCGCCATATCCATGATTTCATAAAGTGATTTTCGTTTTTGGCTTTGTTCTTGACTTTCTTTAGAAAGCACCGGCATTGGCAAACCAGCTCGATCAGCTAGTTTTTTAATTGCTTCCATAAACGGCAATCCTTCAGCATCCATCAGATAGCGGATAATATCACCGTGCGCGCCGCAACCGAAACAATGGTAGAATCCTTTGCTTTCGTTAATGGTGAAAGATGGTGTTTTTTCATGATGAAACGGACACAAACCAATATATTCGCGTCCGCGTTTGGTTAACTTAACCTTCTGCCCGATGATATCGGCAATTGAAAGCCGACTACGCAATTCATCTAAAAATTTTTGTAAATCATCGGTCATTGGTGTAGAATTTAACTCAGCAATTGTTTAATAATGCCAGAAGCCGCGCCAAAATCCATTTGTCCGGCATATTTGCCTTTCAAAACCCCCATAACTTTACCCATATCCTTAATATCGGCAGCGCCTATTTGACTGATTGCTTCTTTAACGGCAGCCGTAATTTCGTCGGCACTCAATTGTTTTGGTAAAAAGCGCGTAATAACTTCGATTTCATCTAATTCTTTAGTTGCTAAATCCGGTCGATTATTTTCTTGATAAATACGCACCGATTCGTTGCGTTGTTTAATCATCGTCTGCATCATAGCCAACAGGGTTGCATCATCAGCTTTTTCTAAGCCTTTACCGCGGGCTTCAACATCTTTTTCTTTTTGACCGGCAATAATCAAACGCACAGCATTAACGGTTTTCATATCTTTTTGCTTCATAGCTTCTTTTAAACTATTTTGTAAATCATCTCTTAACATGTTTTTTTCCTTTCTTTTATTGATGATTATTTGATACAAACGACAAATTAACAATTTTAGCTTCCGGCGTTTTATTTTCGAGCACAAAGAAAAAAATAGAACTGGTTTGCGGTGTTAAATTGCGCAAAGGTATATCCTTAATTTCTTCAGCGAAAACGGTCCCTTGGGCATTGCG
>ONQU01000117.1 GCA_900320035.1 uncultured Rhodospirillaceae bacterium
AGATGGCTAAGTGATTGGGGTTATACATACGATAAAATCACTTTATGGAGGTAAGTAAATACGTTCCACCACTGTAAGATGGCATAAACAAAAGCCAGTAAAACAATCAGGCTACCGATATCCTTGGCTTTTTTTGACAGTTCATGATAGTCCGGTGAAATACGATCGATAACTGTTTCAATAGCGGTATTTATCAGTTCGGCTATTAAAATTAATAGTAAAGCACTAATAAGCCTAAATTGTTCAATCAGTTGCAATGGCAGGCAAAAGGCGAGAATGCTGAAGATAATAAATACCGCAAGATCTTGCCGAAAAGCGGCTTCGCTCTTAAATGCGGCAATAAAACCTTGATAAGAATAAGTAAATGCTTTTAATATTCTTTTGATTCCGGTGTCTGATGATTTCATTTTTTTACCTCCATTTACATACAAGTTAATATATTTTGCTCAAACGTCAATAAATTTAAATTATTTGTTAAATTTTATATGCTAAAAAAACTTGAATTTGGCTGAAAAGGCTCGTATATCGTTAGAAAAAATTAAGGAGATTTGATATATGGCAAAATACGATAGTGAAGGCGGTTTTAACTATGGCTTAATGGTCATTATTGCTATATTGGCGGCAGTTGTTAGTTCCTTTATAACATATAAGGCAACATCAACTCATTCTGGGCGTGTTGCGGTTGTTGATATTGATCAAGTAGCCATTTCCAGCAAAAGCGCAATCGCTCTTAAATCAGCAAGAGAAGGGCAGTTAGAGCGTCTGCGGGTTATGCAAGAAGAAGCAGATCGACAAGTTAAATCGGAAACTGATGCTGAGAATAAGAAAAAATTAGCTGACATGTATGCTGCTGAAATAAGTTCAAAAAGAGAGCAATTTAATCAGCAATATACAGCAGCTTTACAGGCTTTAGATCAGACGATTCGGCAAGCTGTTAAAGAAGTTGCGAAGAAAAAGGGAATTAAAATAATTTATAGCCCGGACAGCGTTGTTATGGGTAGTGAAGATATTACGGAAGAAGTTATCAAGTCTATGCAATAAAAGAATAACAGAAAGCGGTTTTTTATGCTCAGAAATATGACCGCAAACCAGTATAGCGCTGGTAGAAAATAGCGTTTTTCTCATAGCACAAAAAGATTCGATTATTATTTAATTGGCCCTTTTGATTTCGTTGTAAATTTCGATATAATCTTTAATCTTTTCAACAGCGATATCTAGCGTTTCGTTGCTCAATTTCATATAAAGCAGGCGAATCAACTCAGCTTTTTCTTTAGGAGAAAGCGTTCTCTGCGCCTCTAGCAACCATTGCTCAACATTTTCTATAATAAGAGATAGAAGTTCCGGGTTAATTGCTATGGCACCATTAGCCATAGGTAAGATTAAATCTGTCAGTTCTTGCTCATCAACGCGAAGAATTTTAGAAAGCTTATGGCGCTCAACTTCACCTAAACGACGTGGCGAGCCATTTTTAATATATTGTTGTAAATACGCAATATTTTTGCCGATAGCTAATGAAACTTGGGCGTAATTCAAGCCCCGTTCGTTAATCAAGCGGCCTATTTTTTTTCTGATATCGTCTGCACTTTCCATTTTCTTCTCCAATTATGTATTCCAGTATATGATATAAATCTTATAATGTAAAACGATATTTTTCTTATTGACAATATAATATATATCTTATAATAATTATCATAATTTAATGCATTATAGGGAGATGAAAAGTTGAATATGAAAGAGAATAAAACAGCAGTTAAATCTAAAAAAAATCAAGGAATAAAACCGATTAAAAAGACAGTTTTGCAAAAATATTATGAAGATGGATATTTAGATATGCCGGAAAGTAAATTTACGGCAGAAGATCGAAAAACAGCCGGTGATTTGCTGGCTCAGGATTATTATTTAGGGAACTACGATAGCTTGCAAACGGCACGCTTGCGAATCGTTGCAATTGCCACAACAGGCGAGTATACACGTGAACAAGCTCTTTATTTTAAAGAAAGATATTTTCGTGCAATTAAAACTATTCCAATAGAATTTTGGCCCACTGTGCGCCGCGTGTGTATTGATGATTTACCGATAACAAGTGATAAGTATATTTCCGTTCATAGCAGTTTATATAAACACGATATTTATCATCAAAAAATGCTCTTAAATCTTGGTTTAGAAAGGCTTGTCTATTTTTATTTTAAAAAAAATCAAAAAAAATGAAAAAAAGTTCTTGACATTAGGTAACCTGTGTGTTAAGAAAATTATTAGAATGTATAAGTGTAATAATTAAAAACTTAAAAAAAGAGAGATTTATATTATATTAAGTCTCTCTTTTTTTATTAAAGTGAGGAAAATATGTTAAAAGCAATAGCGGATAGAATTATTGTTCAACTCGATTCGGAGGCACAATCAAAAGTTATACGATTAGCAACCGAAGCGAAGATTGTTAACAAAGGAATTGTTTTAAGCGTCGGACCATTGGTTTCGCGCATTAGAGTTGGTGATCACATCGTTTTTCATCAATTTGATGAGTTAACACTACCGGAAGAAAATAAGGTTGTTATTCGTGAAAAAAGTGTTCTGGCCATATATGAAGGAGAAAATACATAAGATGTAAAAGTGGGCAAGGGATTTTTTGTTATTATGAAGGTATTCCGTTGAATACCTTTATTTTTTACCAAATTGCATTTTGCAGTTTGCAGAACATTAAGCGAATCCATCGATTCGCTTTATTTATTTAATTTGTTGAAAGGAAAGAAAATGAGTGAAAATTTGACTCATCGGCAACGACGTGATCAGTGGATGCAAAAAATTACATCGGCTGAAAAAAAGTTTGCCGATTATAACAAACTTGTCGATGAAATTCGGCAATATTATCGTAATGACCGGCAAAAAAATAAGCAAAATATTTTTTGGTCGTCGGTTGAGACATTAAAACCGTTTTTATATTTCAAACAACCGCAACCTTTTATTGTGCGTGCCAATAAAAATGCCAACAGTGTTGAATCTTTGGCTTGTAAAATTTTGGAACGGGCTTTGCTTTGGGATATGAAACAGTTTGATTTTGACAGCGTGGTTAAATATGCCCGCAATGATTTTTTACTGTCAGGAATGGGGATTCTTTGGGAACAATATCATTCATCATTTAAATATATAGGCGATGAATTGCTGAAAGACAAAGAGCAAGTTGATACCATTTATGTGAGTCCGAATATGTTTTTAGCTGATACCGACAAAGTTCGGGTGTGGGAAGATGTAGAATGGATTGCGCGACGGATGTATATGAATGTGGCGGAAATTAAGGATAATTTTGCGCCGGAATTAGCCGATTTATTGGCAACCACTTTGGGTGATGATAGTGTGCTGACGGTTTATGAAGTTTGGGATAAGCCGAGCCGTACAATTTATTATTTGAGTCCGCAATACACGGTTGATTTTTTACATATTCAGCCTGATGTGTTGCATTTAAGTGGTTTTTTCCCATGTCCGAAGCCGATTATGGCCACATTGACCAATGATGGTATTATTCCGGTGCCGGATTATGTCGAAATTAAAAGCCTATTAGAAGAACTTGACGGCGTTAACAATCGGATGCGCTTGACGATGCAGGCCTTAAAAGTTTCTGGTTGCTATGATAACAGTTTTCCGGAACTGGCCAACATATTGGATAAGGATGTGACGCTGATTTCGCTTGCAGAATATGATAAGCTGAAAGATGCCGGCGGTATCAAAGGGGTTATCGATTTTGCACCGATCAGTCAATATGTTGAGGCCTTGCAGGCTTTAGCACAACGGCGGCAGGTGTTGATTGATGCCATTTATGACGTAACCGGTGTGAGCGACATTATGCGTGGCACATCGCAACGGGTTGAAACGGCAACAGCTATAACACAAAAAACCAATTTCGGGACTTTACGCAATCAAGATCGGCAAAATGATATGCAGAGGTTTTTGAAGGAATTGTTGCAAATCAAAGCAGAAATTATTTGTGAGCATTTTGCCTCGGAATTTTTACTTTCATTTTTAGATGTAACAGAGCGGGAAAATATCGATGATGTTGCGGCGGCCATCAGATTGCTGCGGCAAGAAAAGCTCCGTAGTATGGTCATCGATTTGGAAACCGACGGTTGTTACAACAAAGATGCATCCGAGCAAAAAATATTAAATACATTGACTAATATTAATGCGATGATAGCTGCTTCATTTAATATTGTTTCCAAGCAGCCGGCTTTACTGCCATTGTATCGGCAAATGATTGAGAGTGCGGTTGCAACTATGCCGAATGCTCGGCAGTTTGATGCGGTGATGAACGAAGCTTTCAACGCGATTGAAAATGAATTTAATAAACCAGATGAGCCGGCACCGAAAATTGAAAATCCGGCTGTTGAAATTCAGCGGCAAAAGATGGCGCAAGATTATGCCATTAAAAAAGAGCAAAATGAGATTAAGCGTGAAGAACTTAATCTGAAAAAAGCTGTTGAACTCAACAAAACACTTCAAGATTAACGATAAAATATGAAAGGAGGCTATTATGCCATTTGACAGTCAGGGAAATTTTTCGCGGTTGCACAACTGGGAAGATGACCGAATTAATGATATAGATATTGCAAGTGATCGTCATGATGAAGAAGATGATAACTTTGCGGAAGGATTAAATGAATGTATGTTGCGTGATGGGCGTAGTACCATGAACGGCAATTTGAATATGGGTAATTATCAAATTAAAAACTTATCGAATGCCACAGCAACGTATGATGCCGTGACCTATAAACAACTAACCGATGCTACGGCAGATATTAAGGATTTATTGAATACGATAATTCCACTTGGGACAATTATGCCATCAGTTAAAACTACCAATTACGGTAATTGGCTTTTATGCAATGGGCAAGCGGTGAGTCGTACCACGTATGCTGATTTATTTGCTTTAATCGGGGTTAATTTTGGTGCTGGTGACGGAACAACTACTTTTAATGTGCCGGATTATCGCGGTAAATTTTTACGTGGTTTAGGCGGTGATTCAGCGGCGGATATATATACAACTCAAGCTGAAGGATTGCCGGATCATACTCACCCATCATCGAAAGTTGCAACCGGAAGCACTTGGCTTGATCAGTATAGTTTAGGCGGAAATTATCCCAGTGAAAAAACGTTGACATTTGAATCTACCACAGCGGCTTCGCAATCTAATGCCATTTATGGTGCCAGCAATCATGTGACGCCGGTTAACCAAGCCGTGAATTGGTTTATTAAAGCAAAGGAGGAATAGAAGATGAGTGGAACAATACAAAATAATTTAATGACCGTGCGTCAAGGTGATAGTTTTGTGCTGAATTTTGAAATTAAAAACAAAGGAAAGCCGGTTAATTTGAGCGGTGCAAGTTTGTTAATGCAAGCACGTGATGTGGCCAATAATTTAATATTTTCATTAAGTGGGACAATGGTTGATGCCATAAAGGGTAAGGTGGCATTATTGCTTTCACCGACGCAAACGAATATTGCGGTTGGTGACTATAATGTGGATATTCAACTGACAACAGCCGATGGCAGTGTTAACACGATTTGGCCGGCAAATGTTAACCAAATCGGCACGTTAAGAATTACGGCGCAAGTAACGGTTCCGGTATAACGGAGGCGTTTATGAAGTATAAAGTTGAAGACAGTAATTATATGGTGGCGGTAACGGCAATTGATTTAGATGTTGCGATAACCGCTGAAGCTCCGCTTGAGGTATCGGTGGGCGAGGTTGCACATATAGATGTAGGTGAAACAATCACTTACATTAAAGCCGGTACAGATGAAATTGCCACGGCAGTGACTGAAGGCGTTAATACTCTTAATGCCTATGCAATGATGAAGCAAACAGACATGGATGCGGCAGTGATATTGGCACAATATTATGCCGAAAATGTAAAATTTGGGATGATTCCGGAATATTTTGCAGCAGCAGATTGGGTGTTAAATGACGGCAAATATCAATTAAGCTATCAATATGATGTTGTGGTAGCGGTTTTCAAGAAAAACGGCAGCAATTACGAATTGATGACCAACATTGATGTTATTACCGGCGGTGGCAGGGTTACTATACAAAGTGGCAGTGCCTTTGAAGGTTATGTGCTTTTGGTGAACAGCGCAGAAAAAGTTGAAGATAAAACATTTGTTTATGAGCAGGCTGAAGCAAGTGATACTTGGGTTATTGAACACAATCTTGGCAAATATCCGAGTGTTGAGGTTGCCGATTCAACCGGAAACAGATTTTTTCCTGCTGTGCAATGGATAAATGAAAACAAATGTATTGTGACAATGAATGGTGCAATTAAAGGTAAAGCATTTTTAAATTAGGAGTATATAAAAATGGCAACAAATAATTTTTTAACAGATATTAACTTAAACAAAAACGAAATTCAAAACGCAGTGGTGCAAAATTTATCGGTGGCACCGAGTAATCCGATTGCTGGTCAGATTTATTTTAACACTACTGATAATACAGCATATATGTATAACGGCAGTGCGTGGGTAAATGCACTAAGTCAAGGTATGATTTATACATTTTCGACCGGCTTAACCGAATCAAGCGGCACAGTAACGCTTAATGCGGCAACAGGTTCGGCTTTAGGTGGTGTTATTGTTGGCTCAAACATTAGTGTTTCAAGTGGCACAATCAGTGTGGCAAATGCCTCAACATCGGTCAAAGGTGTAATTGAAATTGCAACCGATAGCGAAGCAAGCACCGGTACAAGTGAAACATTAGCGGTAAATCCGAAACAGTTGGCTACAAAAATTACGGCTAATGCGGCAATCACCGGTGGCACAAAGTGCAAAATTACTTACGATGCCAAAGGTTTAGTAACGGCGGGCGCAGATTTATCGGCAAGCGATATTCCTGATATTTCAGCCACCTATGTTACAGTAGCAAGTAAAGGTGCGGCAAATGGTGTGGCAAGTCTAGACGGTGATGGTAAAGTACCGGCGGCACAATTACCAAGCTATGTTGATGATGTGGTTGACAGTTATATTGTCAGCGGTGTAACAGCTTTAACAAGCGGTTGGCTTTCAAAAACATCTGGTGGCTCAGCATTAACACCGGAAACAGGTGTTATTTATGTTGTTTTAACATCGGGTGAATACTTAAACAAAACTTATCGTTGGAGTGGTTCGACCTATGTTGAAATTAGTTCAAGTCCGGCACAGGCAACTGAATCAACAGCAGGTATTGCGGCAATTGCCACAACGGCAGAAGTAAGCGCCGGCACGAATGATACCAAGTTTATTACACCGGCTAAATTAGCGGCGTTTACCTTAAATGCGGCGCATGTTACGAGCGCGACAAATCCGGCATTAACGGCAAGCAGCGGTGTTTGCACTTGGACAATCAGTTCAACTCCGGCGAACGCTTTGGTTAGTGTTTATGAAGTATCTTCGGGGAATATGATATATACGGAAATAACGCTTGGTAACGGTTCAATTACAATAAAGATGAACTCAAGCAGCAATATTTCGGCAGGTACGTATAAAGCGGTGATTATCGGTTAGTGAGGTGCAATATGACAAGTACATTCTTAAATATTTCAACCGATACGACTTTAGGGGGGAGCAGTGCTAGCGATAGCACTGTTGCCAGCCAAAAAGCGATTAAGGCGTATGCCGACAATGTGGTAAGCGGTAAGCAAGACACATCAAACTTAGTAACAAGTGTATCAGCTTCAAGCACCGATGCACAATATCCGAGTGCAAAGTTATTTTATGATACTTGCGGCGATATTGAAACGTTAATAAACGCATTGTGAGGTTAAGATGAGTATAGCAACAGCAATTACAGCGGCACAAACAAAAGTAGCAAATGCCTACACTGCCGTTAATAGTAAAGGAGGCACATTACCGGCAACGCAGAATCTGACTAACCTACCGACAGCGATAAACAGTATTCCGAGCGGTAGCGGAAGTTCAACCAAATATGGCGTAAATATGGATAATATACTTGGTGATGTTAATGCAAGCGGTGTCATTCAAAAACCGACCGGACAAGCAGATATAGTTTTTACTGGTGTTCAAGATGTATCTAATATGGGATTGAGTTATGCGTTTTACGGAAAATCATCTGTGAAAACGTTGACTTTTCCAAATTTAACACAAATATCAGGTTCGAGTGGCTTATCAAGTATGTTTACATCCTGTACAAGTTTAACATCGGCTTCGTTTCCCGAACTAACGACAATTAGTGGTGCAAATGCATTTATGCAAACATTTTACGGTTGTACCGCTTTAACATCTGTTTCGTTTTCTAAACTGGCAACATTGTCTAATAGTGGAGCGTATTCTTATGCTTTATATCAAACTTTTCAGGGTTGCACAAACTTAACAAGTGTTTCGTTTCCTGAATTAACGACAATCAGCGGTGGGCAAGCGTTAAGCAGTTGTTTTTACGGATGCACAAAATTAGCTTCAATATCGTTTCCAAAGTTAACGACCATTTCAAACAATACCGCATTCGGAAATTCAACATATAACTATATGTTTTATAACTGTACGGCATTAAGGCAAATACACTTTAAGTCAACGGCATCTTCGGCTGTTATGGCAACAAGCGGATACAGCACTAAATGGGGTGCAACAAA
>ONQU01000106.1 GCA_900320035.1 uncultured Rhodospirillaceae bacterium
ATAAAATTGCAAGGGGAACTCTGCATCATTTTAGATAAACAGACATGCAATCTACTTATTTTTAATGAGCTAAATTACCGGTCAATCAAACATTATCAATATAGGAACTCCACTCCCAATCAATAAATAATTTTCCCAATAATATACTATCATTATACATAAGCAACATCGGTTTAACATTAGCTAAAAAATTTGTCAAGTAGTTTGAGGTGAAAATTTAATGATGTTGAAAATATAACTTGACTAACATCTTTTTCGATGCTAAAAACAGCTCAATTTCCAATTGTTATGATACTATTTTGTCACTATATATATTAAGTTTAGGATAATTTGCATTGTCGCATTTTGGTTGGTGATGTGAAATGCCGCAAGGTTTGCAAAACAAGAAATCCGCTCAAATTACAAAAGCAGACACAGGTTCAGCAGTCCTTTCCGCCTTCGGGTAGATAAAAGCTATAGCTGTGCGTAAGTTTTGGCCGATTGTTGTGAGTAGTGATGAGCGAAAACAGCCGTTCTTTGCAGAATGTCAATGTTAACGCGTGACAACCGTCTGGTGCATATCGAGCGTTTATCTTAAACTTGTCGGACCGGTTTGTTGGTGGCCTGCCCTGAAGCTAAAAATGATGACAAACAGTGAGTTGGTTTGGGAGCGACCATTCTCTTAAATTGCATACTACAGCAAACTGTTTTAATTTTATGCTTAAAGCCTTTGACACGAGTTGTCAGAGGCTTTTGTCGTTTTATTGAGTAAGTCTTAAAATGGTTTGCGCCACGATGATTATTTCGTCTTCATCAATATGATGCGTTAAATTCGGATAGGTTTTGATTTGCGTTTTAATTTGATGTTTATTAAGCCAATCCACACTTTCTGCTAAAGTTTTATATTGCACTTTCATATCTTGCTCGCCGTGAAACAGATAAAACGGCGGCCGCGCTTGAATTTGCGTCGCCAGCTTATCTTTTCCCGCCACTAAGCCGGAAAATGTAAACACTGCACCAATTTTTTGTGAGCGTGTCAACGCCGTATAAATCGCCAACATCGCACCTTGTGAAAAACCGATAAGAAATGTATGGGCATCATCAATATTATATTTTTTTTGTTGTTCGGTGATAAACCGATTGACAGCGTCAGCTTGCATTTTTATTTCATCAGCTGCCTGTTCATAAATAGCAAAAATGTCGACCACACTTGTCTGCGCTAAAGTGCGTCGCCCTTTGGCATCATGCTTTAACACACCGAACCATTGTCTTTTGTTTGGATTTTTATCACAAATTTCGGGAGCTTGGGGGGCAAGCAGAATTGTCTCATTGAGATGCTCTCGCAACCAATCAATTGCATATTGATGATCAGCTAAATCACCGTTATAACCATGCAAAAATACCACCAAATTTTGCGGTTGTGCACCGATTTCATATTGCTTAAATTCGAACATAAGTGACTCCTGATAATAATGATTACAACCATTCGGTTAAAAAAAAGTTCATAAAAACAAAAAGCCCCGACTTTAAGCAGACTTAAAATCAGGACTTACATAGAATGATTGAATACACAATAATCAAAGCGATTCGCCACGAAGAATAAAATTCTCATGATACTCATCCGGCCGTTTGGGGCGAGATGCAAAGAGTTCATCACAGGCGTTACAACGCTCTTGGTTTTGAGTTCTGGGGTTATTTCCCAAAAGTTCGTTTTCCATAGGCATAATAATAAAGTTATCAAGAGATTTTTAACAAATATCTTTATTTATGTCAATCTTATTTTGCATAAATATCCGTGTAAAAATATAAAATCTCATGGATTTTCAGAAAAAAAGCGTTACATTACAGAGGAAAGGTTCACTTTAAATAACAAAAAAGGAATAATAAATATGAATAATGTACAAAGTGATTTTTTTGCGGATTTAATAGATGAAAAAATTGCCGTAACTGTTTTTCTAATCAATGGCGTGAAACTGCAAGGAATAATTACCAAACAAGATGAAAATAGCCTATTATTGCGCCGTGACGGTCATACGCAGTTGGTTTTTAAGCATGCCGTTTCCACTATTATGCCGAGTGTGGCAGTTAATATTGCGGACGAATAGTGATTACAATTAACGCTGATAATATCATAAAAACTTGTGTTATTTCACCGCAAGTGCTGACCGATACACATTTATTGTCACCGGAAAGCCGCTTGCAAGAAGCACAAGGTTTGGCTTTGGCTATTAATTTAGATGTGGTTTATGCCGAGTCGGTTAAAATTAAAGAAATTAAGCCGGCCACATTTTTCAGCCGCGGTTTTATTGAGCGTTTGCGGCCGCTAATTGCTCAATACGAAATTGAGTTGATGGTATTTGATGGTAAACTTTCGCCGATTCAGCAGCGCAATTTGGAACGTGAACTTAAAATTAAGGTCATTGACCGCACAGCATTGATTTTAGAAATTTTCGGTGAGCGGGCGCAAACCAGAGAAGGTGCGTTGCAAGTGGAATTAGCCCACCTGACTTATCAACGTTCACGCTTGGTACGCAGTTGGACTCACTTGGAACGGCAACGTGGCGGTGCCGGTTTTTTAGGCGGGCCGGGCGAAACCCAAATAGAACTCGATCGCCGTCTGATTGATGACAAAATTGTACGTATTAAAAAAGACTTGGAAAAAGTTAAGCAAACACGTGCCATTCAGCGCAGTGCAAGGCGTAAAATTCCCTATCCCGTCGTTGCCTTGGTCGGTTATACCAATGCTGGCAAATCAACGCTATTTAACCGCTTAACCCAAAGTAATGTTATGGCGGCAGATATGCTGTTTGCCACACTTGATCCGACCATGCGTAAGGTAACTTTGCCGGCCGGTATGGAAGTTATTTTTTCCGACACCGTCGGTTTCATTTCTGATTTACCGCATGAATTGGTTATGGCTTTTCGGGCTACCTTAGAAGAAGTTTTAGCGGCGGATATTATTTTGCATGTGCGTGATGTTTCTAATCCTAACCATGCGGCGCAACGCAAAGATGTTCTTGATGTTTTGGAAAATCTCGGTTTAGCCGAAATTAAGCACGCCGATAATTATTTTGAAGTTTTTAACAAAGCTGATTTGTTGGAAAAATCAGAATATCAACATTGGTTGGAAAAAACACAGCGTCATACACGGCAAATTTTGCTTTCGGCCGCCAATGGTGACGGTTGTCAAAAATTGTTACAAGCAATTGAAGAACAGCTTAATCAAAAGAATGAACGATATGATATTGTTCTGCCTTTGTATGAGGGCAAAATCGCGGCTTGGCTACATGAAAATGCTCAAATTGAACATATTGAAAATCAGGAAAATGAGAATATCTATACGGTGCGTTTGGGTAATGACCAGTTCAGTCGTTTACAACATATGACGCACGATGTGGAAGATATTAGAATAAGGAAAATATAAATGCGGAAAACAGCTTTTATAGCAGCGACAATGGTACTCATTGCCGGTTGTCACATAATGTCACCAGCCGTATCTTATGAGCAAAAATTACAGCCATGGGTAGGAAAAAGCGCCGAAGAACTTTATGATACTTGGGGCACACCAAACCAAACCACGCAAATCAATGACAACACCATTATGGTTACTTATGCGGAAGTAACTAATTCTCCGATAGATGGTGATTTTGAACCCTATGCCAATGAGCTCAATTATGAAGCGTTGGCAGTACCGTCTTTTGGCATTATGGCATCTTCACCACTCTATTATTGCCGTACTTCCTTTGTTTTAAAAAATGATATTGTAACCGATTTTAACTTCAATGGTGATGATTGTATTTAACTCTAAAAACAAATAATTACCCTTACGGTATTATAATACCATATAAATAAAATGTTGAAAAATTTGCATTTTTTTGGTTGACATGCAAATTTATTTGTGTATATTGGCACCGAATGATAACATTTTTTAACAAAGAAAGAGAAAGATAATGATTTCTACACATACAACAAAACCTGCTGATATCGAGAGAAAATGGTATGTTGTCGATGCCAGCGGCGTTATTTTAGGTCGTCTTTCCGCTGAAATTGCTAAAATTTTACGCGGTAAGAATAAGCCTTATTTTGCACC
>ONQU01000103.1 GCA_900320035.1 uncultured Rhodospirillaceae bacterium
ATTGCGCTCTATCATCATATGCTGGAAGAAGAAATTATGCGTCAAAAAGCCGGACAAATGGCGGAAACAAAAGCCGGAAATACCGATTGGGCGCCGCAAATTACCACCGGCGTGCCGCTGTTAATACCGGAAAATTATGTAAAAGATTTAGGCGTGCGCCTCGGTTTATATCGCCGTATCGGTGCAATCAAAGAGCCTAATGAATTACTGGATATGCATGAAGAACTGATTGATCGTTTCGGCGCTATTCCGCCGGAAGTGGAAAACTTATTACAAACGATTGAAATAAAACAATTATGCTATAAAGCTAATATTGCCAAAGTTGATGCCGGAGCAAAAGGTATTTTGCTCACTTTTCATAACAACACTTTTGCCGCTGCCGATAAGCTCATCGATTTAGTGGCGCGCTCATTTGGCACTTTAAAAATTCGCCCTGATCAAAAACTGTTTTTTGAACGCGATTTGGTAGCATATGACATCCGTATTGCAATGATTAAAAAACTGATTGACCAATTAATTCAGTTGCTGTAAAACAACATAATTAAAGGAGGAAAGTTATGACAGAACAAAAAGATATGCAGAATAATGATTTGATCTCAATTATCATTCCGATTTATAATGCCGAACGTTTTATGGCGCAAACATTGGATAGTGTTTTGGAGCAAACTTATCCTCATTGGGAAGCTATTTTGATTAATGATGGTTCAACCGATAATTCATTGGCAATTTTGCAAAAATATGCAGCCAAAGATAAACGTTTTAAAATTATTAATAAACAAAACGAAAAGCTTTCTGCCGCTCGTAATGACGGCTTAAAAGCTGCAAGTGGTCAATATATTACCTTTTTAGATGCCGATGATATGTGGTATCCGCAATTTTTGGAATTCATGCTCCAAGCAATACAAAAACAAAATGCTGATGTTGTCTGGTGTAAATATAATGAGTGTAATGAAAACGATGGTTTGGAAGTAAGACATTTTCATGATTATATACCGGAAACGAAAGTTTACACAGATATGCTGGGACAATTTGCTAAACATATGAAACCAAAGTTAAGTATTTTAGTATGGGACAAACTCTATAAAGCTGAAATATTGAAAGGTTTGGAATTTTCACGCGAATATAAAGCAATGGCGGAAGATTTTCAATATTGCATTAAGGTATTTGCACGTCATCCCAAAGCTGTATATATTGATGCCCCTTTAACCGCATATCGGCAAAACAGCAATAGCGCCAGCCACCAAAAAATGTCGTATGCTGTATCTGATTCACATATTATCTTACTTGAAGATTGTATGAATATATTGCATGATTATGAACCTCGTGACGATGTCGAGGCTTTACAAAAACGAATCATGGCAATTGTCTATCGCTATACATGCACTTATCCGTATTTTCGTGTGCCTCAGGAATATCTCCCTTATTGGCAACATTATCTGCCGATTTGTCGCAGGTTGTTGCAAGAAGGATACTTGAAAATAAATATGTTGCCGCCTTTCCAACGTTTTTTATACAGATTGTATTTGGCGCAACATTGGAACATTCTAAAAGCGATTTTAGGAATATATCGTCTCGTTAAACATAAGAAATAGAAAAGTTATTGTGCGGACTTTGTCTTTTTACATTCGTTGCGGTATTTATCTAATTTGTTTAATAAACGCGACCGTTTTAGGCGGCTCAAATGGTCAATATATAAAATACCGTCCAGATGATCAATTTCATGTTGCAAAATAATTGCCAGTAAATCATTGGCTAAAATTTCCTGTTCATCGCCGTTATAATCGGTATAATGCACCCGAACTTTTTCAAAGCGCTCTACCTCGGCACGTTGATCGGGAAGCGATAAACAGCCCTCATTAAAAAGCACGGTTTCATCTGAATGCCAGATAATTTCCGGATTGATTAAATGCAACGGTTGGCGTGCACTCAAATCTTCATCGCTTGGGTTGGGATCAACCACAATAATGCGCTTGGTACAACCAACCTGAGGGGCCGCTAAACCGCAACCTTTATCAACATACATCGTTTCCAACATATCGTCCAAAAAACGCCGCAACGCATCATCGACCTTTGAAACTTTTTCGCATTTTTGCCGCAGAATCGGCTCAGGATATTCATATAATTTCAAAACACTCATAAACTATTTCTCCCGTACGGCATGTGCAATTTGATCTAAAAGAGCATTGACCATTTTTGGTTCATTCTTATTAAAAAACGCATACGCTAAATCAACATATTCCTGAATTAACACTTTAGTATCAACATCATAATTGGTGGTCAACTCATAAACAGCACACAAAAGCAACGCTTGCATAGTGCCATTCATCTTTTCATAAGCCCATTCACCATGTAAATATAAATTCAGCGACTTTTCTAAATTTTCTTTGCGCGATTGCACGCCACGAACCAATTGCTCAAAATAGGTTGTATCAATCGGGCCGAGTTCCACAAATGTTTCATCATTTTCGCTGGTTTGATTATCAATTGCCACACGCCCTACTCTGCCTTGCACAAAATCTTCAATCACCACATCAACCGGTAACTGACCAAACGCAATCATATAGTTAGCTTGCACAGCCGCCAAACGCGCACCTGATTTCATCTTAATTTTCGGGGATATGAATTTAGCCATTTTTAATTTTCCTCCAATGATTTTTTACTTTCCGGTGCGGCAAGCATTTCAATTGTTGCCACAAAATCATTTAAATCTTGCAAGCTACGAAAATCTTTATAAACCGAAGCAAAACGAATATACGCAATATTATCTAAATGTGAAAGCGCTTCCATCACACTTTCGCCGATTTGCTTGGTGCTGATTTCCGTTTCACCGGAACTCTCAAATTTACGTTGCAAAGAATTAACAATTTTTTCCACCCGTTCGGCAGAAATCGGTCTTTTCCGCACCGCCAATGCAATTGATCTTTCTAACTTATCGCGGTCAAACAAGGTACGTTCACCATTGCGCTTAACCACTACTAACTCTCGCAATTGCACACGCTCAAAGGTGGTAAAACGTGAGCCGCACTCCGGACATTCACGGCGACGGCGCACAGCTGCATTATCATCAGTATTGCGTGAATCTTTCACTTGGGTTTCTTCACAACCGCAAAATGGACATTTCATCTTTATCCTTCTCCCTTTTTGAGCAATTCATCAGTTACCTGATACAACTGCGACGAATATCTGGCTCCTTTTATAAGGACTTTATCGCCGTTTTGCAAGAGCTTATTTAACAAAAATTGTGCCACACCGTCTTTGTTGGCAAAATAATATTGTGTTTTTGTTGCTGGTAATTCTGCCAGCATATCTTTCATTTCCTCACATACGCCGACAACAATATCAATATCGGTCTGCGCCAAAAGCTTGCCGACTGACTGATGTTGCGCCAAAGAGGTATCACCAAGTTCGGCCATTTTACCCAAAACTGCGATTTTACGCCCTTCGCAATTTGCCGCCGCCAATGATTTAATCGCCAATTTCATCGCTTCCGGCTGTCCGGAATAACTATCATCGATGAGCGTATATATTCCGCCATGTGGTAATTTTAACACATGTTGTTTGCCTCGACCGTCTAAAGCCCCAAAATCTTTAATAAATGTTGCCGCTTTAAACACATCTAACCCCAACGCTTCCACCACTTTTAAAGCACACCACGCGTTATATCGGTATTGCTCACCCGGCTCCGGTGTGGTAAATTTTGCCATCGGTTGATAGTCCTTGCCAAACAGCATTATTGTGGCATTATGCTCAGCAGCTCGTTGTTGCAACACATCGCTGAAATTTGTATCGGCATTGATAACGGCTATACCACCATTTTCCGGTAAACCCTGAAAAATTTCCGCTTTGGCTTCCGCAATACCTTTAAAATCGGCAAAAAATTCTATATGCATCGGATAAACATTGGTAATAACGGCAATATCCGGTTTAACCAGATTAGTTAAATAAGCAATTTCTCCTTCGGCGCTCATCCCCATTTCAATCACGGCATAACGACTGTTCATATCCAATTCGCATAAACTCTGCGGCACCCCGACAAAATTGTTATGATTGCCGCCGGTGGCATAGACACACGCAAATTGGCGCAACAAAAACGCAATTTCTTCTTTGGTGGTGGTTTTACCGGCACTTCCGGTTAAACCAATCACCGTCCCTTTATAAAGACTGCGATTATAGGCGCCTATTTTACCATAAGCTTTAAGGGTATCCTCCACCACAAGTTGTCTTTCTGCCGGAACACCCTCAATCAGGCGTTCAACCACAACCAACGGGCACCCCGAATCTATAACTGCCGGTACAAAATTGTGCCCGTCAAAACGCTCGCCTTTTAAAGCGATAAACAATGAAGATGATGTAACTTTGCGGCTGTCTGTGACCACATCATCAATTTCAACATCAATAGGTTTAGCAATTTGACAACCTAGCACTGCCGCTAATTTATTTGCAGATATTTTTTCCATAACCGTTCCTTAGTCTTAAGATTGCGGTTATTATAATGGCAATGTGATAAAAATCAAGCGGTTTTTCTGAATGACGATAGAGTTGTAAATTAAACACAGAAGCCGAACAATTTATGTGAAATAAAAAAGTAGCAAATAAAAAAGAAGCGTGTAGTCGGTAATTGAGTAAAAAAAATTAAGCCGAGCGGTTAAACTCAGCTTGATTTTGTTGTATTTGCTTTTCCTTATGCTGCATTAAACTTTGTTTTCGGTTGTCTGCAACGTGGGCATATCCAATCTTCAGGCAAGTCTTCAAAAGCCACACCACCATTTTCGGCAGGGTC
The DNA here is from genome assembly GCA_900320035.1 of uncultured Rhodospirillaceae bacterium. Taxonomy (GTDB): domain Bacteria; phylum Pseudomonadota; class Alphaproteobacteria; order RF32; family CAG-239; genus RUG410. Next base: position 4,781 of record ONQU01000103.1, read on the forward strand.
ATAAACATAACCGCAAACCGAGCAAATGTATTTGCCTGTCTTGGTTTTGAATATAATCTCGCCAACTGGCAATGTTTTCGGCGGATTATTCAAATCCACAATGCGTTTTTCTTCCAAATTTTTATACCCGAAAGGCGTATGAGTTCCCAAATAAACGGTCGGATTATGGCTTACAAATTCACAAACTCTGTTCAAGGTCTCACAAGCCGCAGTTTTGTCCTCATAAACCACCGATATTTTATTGGCATAAAGTGCTTCATCGGTATAGGTGATATCGCCTTCAAACATATAAAACAAGCCATCATCTTCGGCAACAATCAAACTA
>ONQU01000101.1 GCA_900320035.1 uncultured Rhodospirillaceae bacterium
GTTTTTAAAACCAAAACCCGCGGCAATTTAATTGAGTGGTTTGAAACCGCCATTCGTTATGAAACCGGTAATGGAGTGCTTTAGCTATGGTGTGTGAAATATGGCGTGATAAAACCGGCCACATCGGGCAGTGGGTATGCCAAAATTTGGGTTTTGATATCAGCGAACTGGGTGATCATTTAACCTATGGTTTCAGCGATGGCGAAAAAATGCTCGGTGGGTTAATTTTTCATGATGCGCGTCCGCATCAACACATTTGGTGGACTATTTATGCGCCGGATAAACATTGGTGTACCAAGCGTGTTTTAAAACATATGTTCGGTCTGGCTTTTAAAGAATTGCAATGTCGGCGAATTAACATTTTAGTGAGCGCCGGCAATGTTGATAGTTTGAAATTTGTGCAAAAGCTCGGATTCAAACAAGAAGGGCTGTTGCGCAAATATCGCGATAACGGTGAAGACTGTTATTTTTTGGGGATGCTCAAAGAAGAGTGTCCGTGGCTTTAATTTAAATTTATATAAAAGGAGAAAAATCATGAGTAAATCAATCGGTAAGGTGTTCGGCACAAGTTCCGTTTCACCTTACAACTATGAAAACAACTATACCAATTATTTGAGTAATTACGACACAACAAATTATGATAATACATTGAATAATCTAACCGCGCAGGCGCTGAATATGAGTCAAAATTTAGGCGATGCTCTACCGCAATTTCAATTTACGGTCGATGGTTCCGATGCTGCTCGACAACGTGCAGAACAAGCAGTTTATCAAGGTTATGTCGATAAATTGCAACCGCAGTTTAATCAAGCAACGGCCGATTTGCAAACAAGCCTTGTTAATCAGGGTTTATCGGTAGGCAGTGAAGCCTATCAGCGGGCAATGACTGATTTGCAAAACAATCAGAACTCGGCTTTGCAGCAAGCAGCTTATCAAAGCGTGTTGGCCGGACAAGATGCCTTTTCACAATCGCTTGGCAATAGCATAGATGCGGCTAAATTCAGCAATAGCGCGCGGCAAAATTATATCGACCAAATATTGTCTTTGTTGCAAAATTCAGTATCCGGCTATCAAAATCAGCAGCAGCTGTATAATGCGAGTGCGGCGGTGAAAAACCGCACAGCCGCGGCAAAACAGCAGGCGTATGATAATATGCTATCGTTTGGTGGCAAAGTTGGCACCGCTATTGCCGGTTTAGGCTAGGCATTTTAAATTTAACCATCAACCCAAAGCCGTGTGATTTAATTATCGCACGGTTTTGGTATTTTAAAATCAATTTAGAAAAAGGATAAAAAAATGAGTAATTTATATAATTTTAACCAAGATTCAACAGTTGATGAATTTGGTGTCGATCACTCTGACTTTTCGGTACGCGATGAATTGGAGTACAACATGATGAGGGCAAATCAGTCTATGCCTAAACAACAAAATCCGGTTAGGCAAGTTGTTGGCGCTGTTTCAGATATGACACGTAATTATTTTGATATGAAACGAGATGGCACAGTTGGTAATGATGATTATTTTCATTGTAAAGCCAATTATGAGGCTGCCGATAGAGGAGACTGGGGGCGTTCAGTAGCCCAATGGTTAGGCGATAAAAAGGAAGATTTTGATTATTATAAAAATCAAGTCAGAGGCTTATCGCCAATGGCAGCATCCGTTGATAAAATTAATGATAGAAAAATTAATGAAATAGGTAGACAACGCGCTCAAAGTGGTTTATATTCCAATTCAAGAGAGGCATGCAATTCTTTTAGAGTGAAGGACATAAATGAAAAGTATTAAAGTGTTTTTCAGACTTCTTTTGGTTATGGGGATTGTTATTTTAAGCGCAATCATCGGTATAATCATTTTTTTATGGTTGGATGACGAAATGTATTGCTTAGATATAGGTAAGATTTATGATCCCATACAAAAAATATGCCGAGATGATTGTCTGACTTGGAATAAAACCGAAGGCTGTGTTCCGATAACAAAAGAAAATATGGAAAAGAAAGCAAAAGAATTATTGTAAGCAAAATTCGGTATCCGGCTATCAAAATCAGCAGCAGCTGTATAATGCGAGTGCGGCGGTGAAAAACCGCACAGCCGCTGCAAAACAGCAGGCGTATGATAACATGGTATCGTTTGGTGGCAAAGTTGGCACCGCTATTGCCGGTTTAGGTTAGGCATTTTAAATTCAACAATCAAACCCAAAGCCGTGTGATTTAATTATCGCACGGTTTTGGCATTTTAAAATCAATTTAGAAAAAGGATAAAAAAATGAGTAATTTATATAATTTTAACCAAGATTCAACAATTGATGAATTTGGTGTCGATCACTCTGACTTTTCGGTACGCGATGAACTTGAATATAACAAAATGCGATTACAGGAAAAGGAGCAACAACAAAGTTTTGTTAATAGGCAAAATTTCAGACAAGCAGGACAA
>ONQU01000099.1 GCA_900320035.1 uncultured Rhodospirillaceae bacterium
TCAAAATTTTATCCGAACCGGATTGCACCGGCAAATGTAAATATGGCATTAAAATATCAATATCTTTATGACAAGCAATTAAATCATCGTTCATATCCGCCGGATAAGAGGTGGTATAACGCAAGCGTTTTAAGCCATCGAGTTCTGCCAGTTTATGCAATAAATAAGCTAAATTGCGCTCGTGACCGTTTTCATCTTCTCCGTGGTAAGAATTGACATTTTGCCCCAGCAAATTGATTTCCAATGTACCGGTGGCAATGAGGCGTTTAGCTTCTTCAACCACTTCTTTTACCGTGCGCGAATATTCCGCGCCACGCGTATATGGCACCACGCAATATGTGCAAAAATTGTTGCAACCTTCTTGCACCGCTAAATATGAGCAAGCTCCTTGTGCCCTGTTTTCCGGCAAAAAGTCAAACTTATTAACCGCCGGAAAATCGGTATCCACAATACCTTTATGTTTTTTATCTGTTAAAATTTTTTGCAGTATTTCCGGTATGCGATAATACATCAACGGTCCCACCGCAAAATCGACATACGGTGCTCGTTTGATAATTTGTTCATCTTCGGCTTGCACCACACATCCGGCCACCCCGATGATCGTATCCAAACCATTTTCGCGTCGTTCCAAAGCAATCAGCTGCGCCCGTCCCAAATCCGAAAACAATTTTTCCGCTGCCTTTTCGCGAATATGACAGGTATTGAATAAAACAATGTCAGCATCATTCTGCTTGGTTGTCTCCTCGTAGCCTTCTTTTTTAAGCATATCGGCAATCCTTGCCGAATCATAGACATTCATCTGACAACCAAACGTTTTAATATAATATTTTTTAGCCACTTTTTTTCTATTCCTTAACTCAAACCATAATCTATCAATAAGTCATTTACTCACATTTTTCAAATACTTTTTATGTTCTTTACACCATCAGCGTTAATATTTATTAAATTCCCCCCTTTTATTCCGATAATTCGGGCATATATCCGAAATGGTAAATAGAAAAAACAAAAGGATATAAGCGATGAAAAAATATTTATTTTACGGACTGGGATTATTGTATATTTTACCGGTACAAGCTGCCGATATTGGCGCTGATTATACGGCATTTAAAAACAAATTGGAAAAAGACTATGGTTTTGCTTATAATTTAGATTATTCGATTATGCCGCAACGCACTTCGCCACATGGAGAAAAATGGGCATGGCAATCTTATTTTGCACCGTCAATTACTTGGACAACGTTTAATAACGAATACGGTACGGGAACCTTAAATGCATCGTATTACAGCATTTTTTACAATAATCATAACGCTAATGATATTCAAGGCAATGCCGGTATGGTCACACCGATTAACGATTTTGGTGCTGATGAACAAGAATTTGCCGATTTATATTACACTTATCAGCTACCGGCACATTATAATTGGTTAACCTTTGGCATCGGACAATACAGCCTCTATAATTTTGATGGTACCGATTATGATAGCAATCAGCAGACTAATTTTATCAACTATGCTTTATCGCAAAATGCCAGCGCTACTTATTCTGACGCCGGTTTAGGGGCTTATGTGCAAATTGAACCGGGTAATTGGCAGATTATTGCCGGTGCCCTTGATGCCACCAATATTGAAGCGCCTAGTATTCGCTTTAACCACTTGAATGACGGTCACTTTACCACCTTCGGCCAACTTGGTTATAATCCGCAAATTCACGGTTTAGGTCAGGGACAATATTCGATTTTGTATTATAATCAGCCTTATGTACATGAACAGCAACAAACCACCAACGGATGGTCACTTAATGCTCAACAAAATATCGGCGCTAAGACAGCTATATTTGCCCGTATCAATGGGGTGACCGGCAGTCAGGCAGTGGTCAATCAATCATACGTACTCGGAGGTATATATAATAATCCTCTTGACCGCAATGAGTTAGATCAGATTGGTTTGGCCTATGCCTATGATAAAATTGATGAAGATGCCGTCGGAGAACCTATTTATCATAAGGTTGAACACATTATTGAAGCTTATTGGGCGTGGGGTATTTCCAAATGGGCAACTCTAACACCGGATATTCAATTTTATATTCATCCGGCTCTTAATCAGAAGTCAGATTACGGCACAGCCACCTCTTTACGTTTAACGGTTATGTTCTAGTTATAAAAACATACTATTTTTGCAATTTTTTGCTTTACATTGGCGTAAAAAAGTTGATTATTAGCATAAATGCAATAATTCAACTATAAGAGGTCTGAATGCGAAAAATTTTGAACTTATTAGGTATTCTTTGGCTGACCGCTTGTGCCGCTAATGAAGCCCAAGTTGTGCCTGGCATTGTCCCAAATACGGTGCAGGAAAAAGAGGTTGTGACCGTTATGCCAAACAATGTTATCGGGGCGGTGGAGCGCATTTATTTGCCACCGATGAAATCAGCCTTTTTGGCGCGAATTGATACCGGCGCCACCACCTCATCGCTTGATGCCGATAGCGTTAAACAATTTGAACGTGACGGAGACAGATGGGTACGATTTGTTATTATCAATCGCGAGACCGGTGAGAAACATGAATTTGAAAAGCCGTTGATTAAAGGTATTGTCATCCGTCGCGCCGGCGAAAATGAACATCGACCGATTGTGGAAATGGACGTGAAAATGGGCGGTGAGAAATTCAAAGCTAACTTTACCGTTGCCGAACGTGAAAAGTTTGATTATCAAATGCTGGTCGGTCGCAATATCTTAATGGGACGCGCCATTGTTGATGTTTCTATTTCCAATACGCTTAAATAAAAGACGAGGACTATAATGAAAAAGTTGTATTCGGTACGTGGCTTATTAACGCTGTTTTTGATTGCCACGATTATTTTTGCAACAATTGCAACATGGTATAAAATTGCCGTGTGGGGCTTTAGTTTTAAACCGACGGAAAAGGCTGATGTGTGGACAGTTGATGCGCATATTGCTTTTGAGCCGAACGGTCAGCCGATTGAAGTATCTTTGGCAACACCGCGTTCCCTCGGTGCTTATCGGATTCTAAGTGAAGACACCGTGGCTAAAGGTTATGAAGTGAGAAAAAATGAAAAAAATCATCGGGTCAAAATGACTTCCAAAGGTCGCTCGGCCAAACAAAATTTATATTATCGTATCAAACTCTATGACAATGAAGACACTACCGGTAAAGTTTGGGCAGATAAACCGGCAAAGGTACAAAAACCACAATTCGAGAATGAACAACAAAAACAAATGGTTGATGAAATTTGGGCCTTAGCTGATGAAAAAGAAGGCAGCAAAGCTAAACGAATTATTGAACTTTTAAATGAAGAAAGTTTGGCACCGGAAGTTGATGCCTTTTTGCCGGTGAAAAAAACGCCGAAAATTATGGCTGATAAGATTATCTGGCTGCTTTCTACCAAAAGTGTACCAGCACGTGTGGTGCGCGGTGTAAAACTTATGGAGAAAAAACGTGCAGCAAACGCCGATTTAATGTTAGAGGTTTATGAAGGTAGTAAATGGCAGGTTTATAACATTGAAACCGGAACGATGGGATTACCGAAAGACTTTGTACTGTTTCAGCGCGGCGATGTTTCGCTTCTTGATGTGAGCGGCGGTTATAATTCGAGTATTAAATTCTCGGTTGTCAAATCGGTGATTTCTTCATTCAAAATGGCCAACAGTCGTGCCAAATATGAAAACAGCCGATTGTTTAACTACACCATTTACGATTTGCCGTCTTTAGAACAAAATATTTTGAAGTGGCTGATGATTTTTCCGTTAGGTATTCTATTGGTAGTTGTTTTGCGTAATGTTATCGGCATTTCAACCATGGGAACATTTACCCCGATGTTGGTGGCTATGGCGCTGGTGCGCACCGGTTTTGTTTCCGGTTTTATTTGCTTTAGCGTCATTATCATTTTGGGATTGATTATCCGTACGCTGTTGACGCGGCTCAATTTGCTTTTGGTACCGCGTATTTCTGCCGTGGTCATTTTTGTGATTCTGATTATGCAGCTTTTAACGGTTTTCGGCTACCATACCGAGTGGAAAGTTATTGCGGCAGCGGCGTTTTTCCCAATTATTATTACGGCATGGATTATTGAACGCGCTTGTATTACATGGGAAGAAGAAGGGGCGCGCAATGCCGTTAAGCAAATTGTTAATACGCTTTTTGTGGCAGTGATTACTTATTTTGTAATCAGCAGTGACTACATTCGCCACATTATGTTTGCCTTTAATGAATGGAATTTGGTGATTTTAGCGATTGTAATGCTGCTCGGAACTTATACCGGCTATCGGCTGACAGAGTTGAAGCGTTTTGCGCCACTGGTGAAAGAGAAGTAAAATGTTCGATTTTATTAAACGTTTTGCTAAACCTCAACAGTTGCGCTCAAGCGGCGTTTTAGGCATGAATGCACGCAACTATTTTATGATTTCGCGCCATAATAAGCGCTCACTTTATCCTTTGGTTGATGATAAAGTTCAGACCAAAAAATTGGCTAATAACATCAATATTAACACACCGCATATGATTGGCGTAATTGAACATCAGTATGAGGTCAAAAACCTATTGCAAATTGTAGCCGGTCACAGCGAATTTGTGATTAAGCCGGCACACGGTAGCCAAGGTAAAGGTGTGCTCGTCATTAAGCACTATGAAAATAATGAATTCACCACCGCTTCAGGTAAAAAATTGGGCTTTAATGAGGTTTATCAACATATATCAAACTTGCTGAGCGGACTGTACAGCTTGGGCGGTCAATATGATGTGGCGCTGATTGAGGAACTCGTGCATTTCAGTGATGTCTTTGCTAATTTCAGCTATCAGGGTATCCCAGATGTGCGCTTAATTATTTACAAGGGTTATCCGATTATGGCAATGACACGTTTGGCGACAAAAGAATCTGACGGACGTGCTAATTTGCACCAAGGTGCCGTCGGCGTAGGGCTGGATATGCGCAGTGGCAAAGCGGTGCAAGCAGTTTTGCATAATTTGCCGGTGCGTTTGCATCCGGATACGGAGGTTGATTTAATGACGTTGCAGGTACCGTTCTGGCGCGAACATTTACTGATTGGCTCACAAGCTTATGAAATGACCGGTTTAGGTTATTTAGGCGCCGATATTGTGCTGGATAAAGAACGCGGACCAATGATGTTGGAATTAAATGCCCGGCCGGGGTTAGCTATTCAAATTGCCAACGGGCGCGGCTTAAAAGAAGTTATTAAAAACGTCGATAAATATTATCCGAAAAACCTGAGCGCGGAAGAAAGAGTCGACTTTGTCTTGAATCATGCCATGTAACTTCCTAAATATTAAATAGATGAAAGTGAAAGGAATTGAAAAATGACAGATTTGTTAGAAAAAACGAAAACAAAGAATATTGCCAAACCAAGCACTCAAAAATTGGCAGATAAAGAAACAAAAAAAATCGCCATGAGTGAAACACGTGCCAAAAAAATAAAACATTCTTACAAGGTGAAAGATGCTGAAAATGCGCTTTTATTACAAACTAAATACGGCGATGTGATTATTGAAATGATGCCAGATATTGCACCGAATCATGTGACACGCATTAAGGAATTGGTGCGGCAAGGATTTTATAACGGCTTGAAATTTCATCGCGTCATTGAAGGATTTATGGCTCAAGCCGGTTGTCCGCGCGGTGACGGAACCGGCGGCAGCGGTAAGAAACTTAAAGCCGAATTTAATCGTCGGCAACATAAACGCGGCACGGTTTCGATGGCCAGAGCTATGGATCCGGATTCCGGCGATAGTCAATTTTTTATTTGCTATGCCGATTGTCCGTGGCTCGATGGTCAATATACTATTTGGGGTGAAGTAACCAGCGGTATGGAATTTGTAGATATGTTGAAAAAAGGTGGTGGCCAAAGCGGTATGGTCAACGCACCGGATGAAATTATCGCCATGTCGGTCATCGCGGATTTATAAAAAAGCACCCTTTACGAACTGTACCCAAAAGATTGGACAATTAAAAAAACGTCCCGAGTGCGGTTCATTAGGGAAGACTTAACAAGTGGCATCGGCGTTCAGTCGGTGTCATTTTGTTTAAGTTCCACTGATAACGTTCATTATTATAATAATTGATATAATTTTCAACCAAAGTTTTTACTTCATCAAATGTTTTGCAAGATTTAATATCCAAATCATCTTTCAAATGCCCGAAGAAACTTTCAATCGGTGCATTATCCAAACAATTACCTTTTCTTGACATACTCTGCGTAACGCCTAATTCTTTAAGTTTATTTACATATAATGGATTTATATAGTGTGTTCCTTGGTCAGAATGTATCATCAACTTTGAACAGTCCTTATGTTTCAATGTTTTTTTCCAAACCAAGATATGCTGTTTGCATTGATAAATCTCTGCTTACATTAAACGCAACGATTTCTTTTGTTGCCAAATCTTTAGTCGCACTCAAATAAGCCCGTTGTCCGCCTTTGTAAATTAAATAGCTGATATCGGTGGAATATCTTTGTTGATTTTTCCATCTTCTTAATGTGTCTTTAGCATATTTTCCCAGATTAAGCCAATCCGGCATTCTGGCTTCTGCAAATATCTGCTTTGCCGATTTACCCAATTCTTAATGCTCTCGTAATACACGTTCCTTAAATTCTTCCGTATATTCAACATTGCTGTTCATTATCTTGCTTATATGCGGATTAGTTTCTAATTCTCCCTTTTCTTCCGATGTAAATACATGGTGTTTCATCTTTTTCCCTTTCTGTTGTTTGTAGTATAAAAAATTATCCCGAAAATTACTAGTGTAATCTTCGGGATAATTTTTTACTGTCTAACCTGCGGGGTACAGTTCACATTGAGGCAGTTTTTTAATCCTTATATGCTAAAGCACCCAAGGTTACAATAATAAATAATAAACCAATAAACAAGCAATAAAAATGCTTATCAATGGTTACAATGTCCGTTATCAAATTTCCGCTGTGGTCGCAAATGAGATTAAGAACAGCAAAAAATAACCAAACTGTACCCACTACAAGTGCTAACAGAAGCACGACACCGACAACTGCGCCGAAGGTGACTAACGCACCCACGCCAAGATCTTTAATCAAAGACATTGCAGTTGTAGTTGTGGTCTGATGAAGATGGCGAATGCTTCCTAAAGCAAGAGATGCCACAACAAAAGCCGATATCATAAACCACACATACATGCCCAAGATAACGAATGCGCAATCCGCCAATAAAAGAAGGGCGATAAGAGCTCTGAACCAAAACAATTTTTTCATAATAACAATATTTAATTAATAATATATCTTTGCCTATCAAAGTATTATAAAAATTTTTATTTGTCAATATTTTTATAATTTTCTCTACATCAATTATAATTTACTCTCGTTTCGCTATATTTAAAAAACGAAATGACACCGGCTTGATACCGATGTCATCTTGTTTTCAGAGCCTAGAATTAAAGCGCTCAATTTCATCTACCGTGAACTTTTTTTCAACAATCAGTGATGAAAATTGCGGCAATTTCATCTCACAAACCATGTAACGATAGGCCTCGTTATCGGTATTAGTGGTATCACCCCAAAAATCACGTGGTCTTTTGCAATGTAACTCAGCCGCGTCATACGCATAGGCTTCCAAAAGTTGTCCGATAACTTGAACCAGATAAACTTCCAGCCGTTTTGGTGCCGGCGGTAACACGCGATTTAACTCCTGCTTAATTTCAAAATATAGAGCAAAAGCCCTATCATTTCGAAACTCAGGTTTTTCCTCAATTTGCTTAACCAATTCCTCAGAGAGCTCATCGGTAGCAAAATTTTTAACCTTTAAATCGCCGGCTGCAAACACCACACTCAAACTTGATTCAACATCAACATGCCGTTTGTACAGACGATTAGCAATGATGACCAACCAATAGAGCAGGAACAGCCGTTGTTGCTCCTCTTTATTACCGTACTGCATGAACAAAAACATCTTGAGATAACGCGACCAACAGACCGGCAAATTACCGATTTCGTCTTCAATGTCAGCAACAGCCTGGACTTTTGGCAAATATTCCGCTAACTGCGTCTTAACAGAATCTCGATATTCTTTTTCAAATACCGCATATTCGGCTTCAATCTTCTTGATACGCGCCAACTCTTTTTTCATCTCATCAGAATACTTGCTTTCGGGAATGTTGAACAAAACAAGACCATCCATTTCCGCATAGACAATAAACTTGCCCACGAGATACTTCAGTCTGAGCTCATGGCTTTGCCACGGGAATTTCCACACCGGTGGCAACATACCGTAAACATCCTTAATTCTCAACAGTATGGGTTTATCTTCACCTTTAGGATAAAGCTCCCAATACTCCTCACCCATTCGTACCTTATTGATACGAAAAGTTTTTTCTTTAATAGTTTTCATAACGTAAATTTTTATATTAATAATATGTTTGTTAATTCTGCTTATAACGAAAAAAACACTTTTCTGCAAGTGTTTTTTTTGAAAATTAGTCAAAAAACAATTTAATTTTAGCGATAAAAAATTTTTTCAATCCGGCGAATATCATTTGGTGCGACATAAATTAATATTTTATCTTCCGGTGCAATACGATATTCATTAAAATCATAAATTAAAATACCGCCACGCCACACCGCTAATAAAGCGCTGTCAGCCGGTAAATTTAATTCAGCAACCGATTTACCCAAATTGCTACTATCGCCTCCCAAGCGCACTTCCCAAATTTCGCCCATACCGCGACCAATAGCATACGCCTCATTCATGCGGGCACGCCGCAAATAATTTAAGATGCCGGAAATAGTAATAACTGCTCGGTCAACAATAACATTATTGCGAATATTTGTGCCCAACACATTATAGTCACGCGAATTTATCAGTGAAATCGCCTGTGTATCCTTATTTTTTGAAGCCAAAAGAGAAATCAGTAAATTATCTTTATCACGGTCGGTCACGGCAATATCAATATCGGCCGAATTAAATCCGGCATCTTCCAAAATGACATCGCTGAGCATCTCTCCGGTGATAATCGAAGCCCGATTGAGTGTTTCCGCCAACTTTTCTGCTCTTTGCGGATTATCTTCAACAATGCTGCAATTAACAATACTGTTATTTCTTTCAAGCTCAGATGCCAAATAGTATGAAATAGCATTGGCACCAAATAAAACCGCTTTTTCAAAAGGATTATGGTCAACCCCAAACAAGCGCATTACTTCAATATTTTGGTTCGGTTGACAACAAATATATATCACATCATTGCGTTGCAAATGTAGATTTTCGTCAGCAACTAAAATACGTCGATTACCACGAACAATTAAAGCAACAGAAGCTTGAAGTGCCGTCAACTTTGTATTGATTTGCGGAACTGTCATTTTCATGAAAGGTATATCCGTATCTTTAGAACGCAGGGCAATAATATTAACTTCGTGATTTACAAAAGGATAAACCGCCATACTTCCCGGTAAATTGAGCAAATTTAAGATAAATTTGGCAATTTCTACATCCGGCGTAATCACTAAATCAATCGGCAAACTTTTCTCATTATACAGGGCGTTCCATAACGGATTAAGAAAATATTTAGAATCAACACGGGCTATTTTGGTCGGTACATTAAATAAAGTATATGCCACTTGACAAGCCACCATATTCACTTCATCACTATCTGTTACCGCAATCAACATATCCATGTTCTTCATGCCCAGACTCTCTTGAACATCAGGATGCGAAATAGAACCTAAAACCGGCTGAATATCATATTCTTTAGCAACTTCATTAAGTTTGACGGCATCTTCATCTACCACCACAATATCATTATTGCCCATACTCAAATAACCGACAATACTTTTACCGACATTCGATGCACCGCCAACCACTATTTTCATATCATCACCCTTGTAAAAAATGTTTCAACTAAGTCTTCTGCTGCCGCTAATTCATTTAATTTAGTATATTGCTCGCGAAATGCTTTAGCCTCATGCAGACCTTTTACATACCAACTGGTATGTTTTCGTGAAATCGCCATACCGCTTTTTTCACCATAATAGGCCACCAACAAATGCAAATGCTTAAGCAAGGTATCTTTAATCTGTTGCAGGGTTGGTTTTGCCACTTCAATTCCTGTCGCTAAATACTGATGTGTGGCATTTAAAAGCCACGGATTTCCCAGCAATGCCCTACCAATCATCACACCGTCAACCCCACTTTCTTTTATACGCTCGGCGGCTTTTTTCGGTGTATCAATATCTCCATTACCAATAACCGGAATTTTAACAGCATTTTTAACCGCTTTAATAATTTCCCAGTCGGCAACACCGGTATATCCCTGCGCCCGCGTCCGACCGTGAATGGTAATATATGATGCACCACTACTTTCGCACATTTGCGCAAATTCTACTGCATTTATATGCTCATTATCCCACCCTTTACGGAATTTAACACTAACTTTTAAGGGGGAAGCTTTAACCGTTGCTTCAATAATCTGCGCCGCTAATTTAACATCTTTCATCAACGCCGAACCGGAATTATTGTTGACAATTTTCTTAACCGGACACCCCATATTGATATCAATAGATTTAGCGCCCAAATCAGCAACTAATTTTGCAGCTTCACTAAACAAAAGCGGCGAATTGCCAACCAATTGTACCACAACCGGATACGGCTCATTTTTAACATTGGCAATTTGATAACTTTTCGGATTTTTATACTGAATGGCATTAACCGCTGCCATTTCCGATATTAAATTCCCCTCTCCGCACCCATGTATTATGGTACGCCATGGCTGATCAGTTATACCGGCCATCGGCGCCATAAAAACAGAGCTTGCGAAGCCATCAATTGCCATTAGTTGAGCTTTCCTAATGCACGTGCTAACACATAATAAACTTTACCGATATCCGACCCGGAAATCAGAGCTAACAAAGTACCGGCACGATTATTTTTGCGTGCCGCCGCAATCAAGCTGTTGAAATCATCAATGTATTTATCAACCACCACCCGGAAATCCGGTTTGTTTTCATAATCTTGGCGAATTGTAATAATTTCATTTTTACTCATATTCTCTGATAAATAACGCACAAATACACCATGATCACCGGCATAATACTGTTTCCACAATTCATCATCTTTGCCCTGTTTATTAAATATACCATGAACATCAATAGCCAAAGCTTCCAACTCGGAAATAATATCAGCTGAATTTTTCATAAACATATCAATGTTGGACATTTTATATTTTTGTTCAAGCGCTTCTATCTGCTGTTGCGCTTTATCATAATTATTGCTTAAGTCTTCAATATGACGGCTGATGGTATTGCTAAAGCCGGACAACTTACCTTCATATTGCGATAAGGTTTCACCAATCTTGTTGCCGGTGGCAGACAATTCATCATTAACCGAGGCAATTTTGCCGGTCATTTGCTTCAAACTAACCAATGATTTATTAACATACTCATCTTGCTCAATCAATAATGCCGCATTAACCTTACTTTGTTGAACCATATTATCAGCATTTGCGGATAACTTATTGATATTTTCCCCAATTCCGACTGTTGCTGATTTAAATTTATCGGCAATACCATCTGTAATTGAGCTAAATTGCTGTAAACGATTATTCAAATCGTTTTCTACTTGTTGCAAATTAGTTGCCACCTCAGCAAATATTTTATGCATTTCCCCATTTTTGCTTTGTGTGCTATCGTAATATTCCTTCAAGGCCTTTAGTTCTTCTTCCAAGTGACCGGTGGTGGCACTAATGTTTTTCACCATCTGTGAACCTTCAATTTCTAACATCTGACGCTTAGCAACAATGCCGTCCCCAACTTTGGCAAATAAATCCGAAACCTGATTAGCCGTTTCTTTCAAATTAGCCAACTGCGCTTGTACATTATTTTCCAATTTACCGGAACGCTCGACCATAGCTTCCACTTCTAAGCTGATAAGTTTACCATATTCACCGAGTTTATTTTCCAAATAACCGGAGTTTTGATTCAGTAATTCAGCTTGTGCCTCCACAACTTTTTTCTGTTCAACAATACTATCTTCAATATGTGAAACACCGGAATCGAGTTTACGGAACAAATCTTCACAATTCTCAGCAGTACGTAAAAATGTTTTTTCCAAATTTTCACCTTTTTGTGCCCAAGTTTCAATAATCTGACTAATCGCATCACGACTGGTTTGTGCATATTTAGCCAGTTGGTCCTGTGCTTTCGTAATATTTTCATTATTCACATTGACAACTTCTTTAACATGTTCGGCTGCCGTCACCATTTGATTAACCATCGGCGTTAAGACATTGGCTAAATTTTCACTATCTTCACGAATTTGCATGGTGTTAACACGAAAATCAGCTATTGTGGTTGAAGCACGCTCTGCAACCTCTTGAAAATTACGCGTTAAACTACGAATTTCTTCTGCTAAACCAGGCAACGCTTGCGTTGAATAATTATGAATATTTTCTGAAAGCTGACGCATATCATTCACTCGTTCCACCAAATCACGGCGGATAACATCACTCTGCGCATAAACATCGCGCGTTGCTTCTTTCAATTCTGCCACTTGTTTTTCAATAGCATTGGCAATCATCTTTGTGGCATTATTCGTACCGGAATTAGGAAACATAACTTGGTTGATAGAGTTTTGCAACAGAGCAGCCTCGCGCCGATAGCTGTTACCGCGGTCAATATAAGCCATGATAACCCAAATTATTGCTAATGGCAAAGTAATACCGGCCATAAAACCGCTAAATTCATTAGGTACCATTGAAAACAGGTTATCCCAACCAAAAAATTTCGTAATATACACCGCCACAATACCAAACCATGCCACACTAAAGACAATAATGAAATAATGTAGCCCACTGGTTTTAGTACGTCCGGCATGACTCATAAGATCTTCATTTTCCGTCATTTTTTCAGAATTATTTTCAATCATATTTACCTCGTTATGTTAAAAATTCGGTTTTGTTTTTCCATATAATATAAGTTAAAAGTAAATAATTTACATAAATTTTGCAAATAATCAAAAAAAGTAGTTGATTTTTTAAAAGTTCTATGTATGTTGTAAATGTCGCAGGCAAAATCAATGCCGTTGTAGCTTTAGTTTTAGAGCACGTCATTGGTAGCGGCGCAGTAAAAACAACCTCTAAATGTTGTTTTTACGAGCAAAGCCCGAGACGTTCGGCAAGCAAGGAAAGCTTTCAGCTGACCGCAGCGCGCCGTATAACGACGAGGCGGGGTCGTAGACCACGTCATTGAGGAAAATTATTTGAGCATATAAATTATGCCGTTGTAGCTTTAGTTTTAGAGCACGTCATTGGTAGCGGCGCAGTAAA
>ONQU01000039.1 GCA_900320035.1 uncultured Rhodospirillaceae bacterium
ATTTTCCACCGGTCGTTAACGGTGCATTTAGAAGGATTTAGAATCTAAATCAAGTAGTAGAAAGATTTTTTTAATATAAAAAAACATCTCCTGAATTTTCCGGCTTATCACTTTCGTGACCAACTTAGAAAACTCAAGAGATGCTTCAATGTGGTTAGCTGTAATTATGTTCTGGCAAGCGGAGCAAAATAACAACGATAGGCACTATAATTAGCATCCACAAGGTAATCTGTATTGCTAGTCCTACATAGGCACTAAACAAACCTAGAATGAATAATATAGCACCTGGCGCTCTCAAGAGTTTGAGGTCTTCGTCTGTCATAAAAAGATATCCTACTACCACTGCTGCTATACCACATGTGATTAAAATAATTCCAAGATTTTCCATAATTTTTATTTTTTATTTGTTACTAACTTCACTTTTAAAAAACAAATCATTATGAAAAATCTTCAGCACACGGTAATAATTCGTTCTGCTATAATTTTCTCCACAATAATTTGTTCTATGCTTCTATTTTACACCCCCCCGCGAAAGTCAAGAAAAATCGCACCTTAAAGTTGTTTTTCATCCCCCTTGTTTTTACCTTAAAATTTAACTGTCATCCCTCGATTCCGCAGGAATCGTCAAGGGATCTTCAAATTCTAAAAATTGCACCTTAAAGTTGTTTTTCATCCCCCTTGTTTTTACCTTAAAAGAGCATATTTCAATATTGATTTATCAATTTTAAGGAGAAAAAATATGCTTACCAATAAATGCAGTATCTGGCACTTAATTGCCGGCGTTATCATGCTGGTTTTGGGAATTTTGGTTTGGGCCAATCCCCTCTCATCGCTTTACGCCATCGCCATCTATTTAGGCGCGGCGCTGTTTATTTTGGGCTGTGGTTATGTTGCCGCTTCTTTTTCAGCTTCATCGGCATGGTATATGGTGGTCGGTCTGTTAGATATCTTCATCGGCCTCATTTTCTTAACCAACCTCGGCCTAACCGTGCAAACGCTACCTGTTTTCTTCGCTTTATGGTTTTTGGCCACCGGGATTATGCAACTTTATGGCAGTTATGAAAGCTATAAACTCAATTTACCATGGGGATGGAGCTTATTCAGCGGCGTTTTAGGTATAATCATTGCTTATCTCGTGCTTGGCAATCAAGCCTTTGGCGAAATGGCTTTGGTAATTATGGTCGGTTTGTATCTGTTTGCTTATGGCGCTATCAGTATTGCCGAATATTTTTACTTGCGTAATTTCTGCAAGCAAACCCAACCGCAAACAGTTACCATGTCACATTCATCGTAAATGTTAAATTGTCGTTCATAACTTTGATTTTATGCTTGGTAAATATGGCGCCTTAAGCTATATTTACATACAATGTGAACAAAAAAATCAAAGAGGAAATAATGAGCGATTTAACAGAAGAAGAATATCTCAAAGGTGAAGAAGAATATAATGCCGATTCGATTAAAGTGTTACGCGGGCTCGATGCCGTGCGTAAACGGCCGGGGATGTATATCGGTGATACCGATGACGGCTCCGGCCTGCACCATATGATCTACGAGGTGCTTGATAACGCCATCGATGAAGCTTTAGCCGGTTATTGTGATAAAACTGTGGTTATCTTAAATCCTGACGGTTCAGCCACCATTCGCGATAATGGCCGCGGTATGCCGGTAGACACCCACAAAGAAGAAGGTGTTTCTGCTGCCGAAGTTATTATGACCGAATTGCACTCGGGCGGCAAATTTGATAACAATTCATACAAAGTTTCCGGCGGTTTGCACGGCGTTGGTGTTTCGGTGGTTAACGCTCTTTCCACTTGGCTGAAATTAAAAATTTGGCGTAATGACCAACAATATGAAGCCTCTTTTGCCGACGGCAACGTAACGGAACATATCCACGTTACCGCGCAAACACCTAACCGCCACGGCACCGAAGTCAGCTTTTTACCATCGCCGAAAACATTTACCCAAACCGAGTTTAATTTTGATACCTTGGAACGTGCCATCAGAGAAAAAGCTTTCTTAAACTCTGGTGTTTACCTCAAGTTGGTAGATAATCGCGGTGCCGAACCGAAAGAAATGGACTTTCACTACGAGGGCGGTTTGTCGGCATTTGTTGCCCATTTAAATAAATCAAAAGCACCGTTGCATGAAAATACCATTTCCATTACCGGTCAAAACAATGACATAACCGTTGAACTGGCAATGCAATGGACCAATTCATACAACGAAACCATGCTATGCTTTACCAACAACATTCCGCAAAAAGACGGTGGTACGCACTTAGCTGGTTTCCGCGGCGCTTTAACTCGCACGTTTAACAACTACATTCAAGAAAACGGCTTACTCAAAAAAGATAAGGATATCATCACCGGCGAAGATATGCGTGAAGGTTTAACCTGTGTGCTGTCGGTTAAAGCGCCGGATCCGAAGTTTTCATCACAGACCAAAGACAAATTGGTGTCTTCCGAAGTTCGTCCGGTAGTTGAAAGCATCGTTGGTGATAAACTCAAAGAATGGTTAGAGGAACATCCGGCGGAAGCTAAAATCATCGTTGGCAAAATTGTTGAAGCCGCCTCGGCGCGTGAAGCAGCGCGTAAAGCTCGTGAATTAACCCGCCGCAAAGGTGTTCTTGATATTGCCTCTTTGCCGGGCAAATTAGCCGATTGTTCGGAAAAAGATCCGGCTTTGTCTGAAGTATTCATCGTTGAGGGGGATTCCGCCGGTGGTTCCGCTAAGCAGGGACGCGACCGCAAATATCAAGCCATTATGCCACTTCGCGGTAAGATTTTGAACGTTGAACGTGCTCGCTTTGACCGCATGCTCTCATCAGCCGAAATCGGCATGATGATTACGGCATTCGGCACCGGTATCGGCCGCGATGACTTTGACGCCGATAAATGCCGTTACCATAAAATCATTATCATGACCGATGCCGATGTTGACGGTGCGCACATCAGAACCTTGCTTTTGACCTTCTTCTATCGCCAAATGCCGGAACTTATTCGCCGCGGCTATGTTTACATTGCTCAACCGCCGCTTTATAAAGCCAAACGTGGCAATTCGGTGATTTATATTAAAGACGACCGCGAAATGGAAGATTATCTCATCCACGGCGGTTGCGAAGAAGGTTCCTTAGAAACCGCAAGCGGCGAATGCTTGGTCGGACAAGATTTAATTGCCTTTGTGGAAAGCACTAAAAAGGCCAACGCCATGATTAAAGCCTTAACTTTAAAGGCGCCGGAAAAAATCGTTGAACAATTGGCCATTGAAGGTCTGTTTGACCGCGCCCTGTTGGATAATAAAGCAAAATTACAGGCTAAAATTGATGACATGGCACAACGTTTAGACAGTTTGGAAGCCGAGTATGATCGCGGTTGGAAAGCTGAAATCAACGCTGACGGCGGCATTGTCTTCTATCGCGTCTTGCGTGGTGTTAAAGAAGAACATGTTATCGGCGCTAATATTTTAGAAAGTCCGGAAGGCCAAGTGCTGAATAATATGCATGAATTCTTGACCGAAAACTTTGCCCGCTCTTCCAAGCTCACCACCAAATCTATGGGCTTAAAACGCGTTGACGGGCCGGTTAGTTTGATGAACGCCGTGACCGCCGCCGGTAAAAAAGGCATATCCATTCAACGCTACAAAGGCTTAGGAGAGATGAATCCGGAACAACTTTGGGAAACTACGCTTGATCCGGAAGCGCGCTCGTTGTTACAGGTAAAAATTGACAGCGTTGAAGAAGCTGACGAAGCATTTTCTACCTTAATGGGCGATGTGGTTGAACCACGCAAAGAGTTTATTCAAGAAAACGCTTTGAAAGTACAAAATCTGGATATTTAAAACAGTAAAAGTCGCTCTTTGATTGCGATTTTTAAAAAAGTCATCCCTCTCGTCTGTGCCGTGCGCAGACGAGTCAAGGGATCTTCGAATTACGATGATTGCTTCTTCGATTTTAATTGTCCGCAGGCGGCGAGAATATCTTGACCGCGTGCCACACGAATTGGTGCGGCAAAGCCGGCATCGTTCAAAATTTTAGCAAATGCTCGTACTTTGTGATTCGGACTGGGTTTAAAACCACATCCGGGCCACGGGTTAAACGGAATCAAATTAAAACTGGCGCGAATACCGTATTTTTTCATCAAGTTAACCAATTGATGCGCACAATCTGCCGAATCGTTCACTTCATCAAGTAACAAATATTCAAACGTAACATAACGGCTGCCGTCACCGGCTTGGTAGTTTTGACAGGCTTTCAACACTTCATCAAGCGGATAGCGCTTGTTAATCGGCATAATCGACGAGCGCAAAGCGTCATTCGGTGCGTGTAGTGAAATCGCTAAGCGCACACCGGTAGCCTGCAGCGTATCAACAATTTGCGGTGCAATGCCTGACGTTGAGAGGGTAACGCGCCGCCGTGAAATGGCAATGCCATCACCATCGGTTAAAATATTCAGCGCCTTAATAACGTTATCTTTATTATGCAACGGTTCGCCCATACCCATCACCACGATATTGGATAAATAGCGTGTTTCTTGTGTTGGACTCGGCCATTCGCCGTAGGTATCGCGTGCCACCATAAACTGGCTGACAATTTCTGCGGCGGTTAAATTACGGGTTAATTTTTGACTGCCGGTATGGCAAAATTTGCACCCCATGGCACAACCGACTTGGGTTGAAATACACACCGCGCCGCGGTCAACTTCCGGAATATAAACCATTTCCACCCGTTCGCCGTCGGCAAATTCCAATAGCCACTTGCGGGTTTTATCGCTGGAGAGCTGTTCCGTTACAATTTTTGGGCGGGTAATGGTAAAGTTATCCTTGAGTTTTTGCCGCAAAACTTTGGATAAATTGGTCATCATATCAAAATCGGTGGCACCGAAATAATACAGCCATTGCCAGAGCTGTTTTGCACGAAAAGGCTTTTCCCCGATGTCGGTTAAAGCCTTTTGCAATTCGTCTTTATCAAGACCGATAAGTTCTATTTTAAAAGCCATTATTTTTTACATTTGGCCGTAATGGTATTATACGCTGAAGTAAAACCCTTTAAGGAATAAGTATCCTTGGTTGCGGTGCCGCGGCTTGATACACCGTCAACAATCATGCGACTGCCGCGCTTCATTTCTGCGATTAAATTTTTATCTTCGGTCGCGCTGACCATCCACGCCTTATCCCCTTCGGTAAATGTATTCTTAAATGTTTTATTGCCGATTTTAATGGTCATCGGTGCACCCGATTTAAACTGGTAACCGGCAATAAAACTGACTTCATCAAACGATTTTTCCGCCGGACGATGCGTAATAATCACATAAATATCGCCGCGTTTGGTATATTTACCTTCGTCTTTTTTCGGCGTTGATGACATATAGCAAATCAGATTACTGCCTTCATTGTATGTCCATGCCGTCCAATCACCGGATTCGCTTAAAATCTTCGGCTGTTCAGCCTTTGCCACAGAAGCAAAAGTTAAAACCAAGGCACTTGCAATACATAAAAATCTCAACATTTTTTCATCCTTTTAAATTAATTTACTTGGATTATATTAAAAAATTATATATAAACAGTTAATAAAATGCAACCAAATGTGAAAGTTTTTAAACAGATGATGAAATCCGAATACTTAGATATGTCACCGATTTTACGTTTTCGAAACATTGTTAAATTGTTTCAAGCGGTGGAAGAACACGGTGGCACATTGCGCTTTGTCGGCGGTGCAGTGCGTGATACATTAGCCGGATTAAGCGGATTCGATTTAGACTTAGCGACCGACTTATCACCGGACGAATTTATCGAAGCTTGTTTAGATTTTCATCTCAAAACCGTACCTATCGGTTTGAAACTTGGTACCACCGGCGTGGTTATTGATAACCAGATTTTAGAAGTTTCTTCTTTGAGACGTTGTGTGCCGCTAAAAGGGCGTTTGGCTGAAGTTTTTACCGATGATTGGAGCGCCGATGCGGCGACGCGCGACCTGACAATTAATGCTGTTTATGCCGATTTGCGCGGCAATGTATTTGACTATTACAACGGTATTGATGATTTAGAGCAAGGCATTGTGCGCTTTATCGGCAATCCGGAAGATCGTATTAAAGAAGATCCGCTGCGGATTATGCGTTTTTTCCGCTTTTATTCTAAGTTTGGCAAAGCACCGATTGATAAAGCATCGCTTCAAGCTTGCATAAAACATAAAAAGAGTCTGCGTAACGTCGCCATTGAACAGGTGCGTGACGAACTGTTTAAACTTTTGGTTACACCGCAGGTGACCACAACTATGCGGCTTATTTATGAAAACGATATTTTGGGCTTTTTCCTGCCACCGTCAAAACATTTAGATACATTGGAACACTTAACCGAAATTGTGGCCGATGCTCAATATGAAGGCAATTTTCTGCGGCGTTTGTTTGTTTTGTATCAACCCAATGCGGCAGAGGCGGAAAATATTGCCAATACCTTGCGTTTTACCAAAAAGCAAAAAGAAATATTCACCAAGTGGGCCAAAGTCTCCTTTTCGCCGGATATATTTGCCTCAACCCATGAGCGCCTAAAATTTGTGTATCGCTATGGTAAACAATTTACCATAGATTTGGTTTTGTTGTCCGCCGCCATTGATAATATCAAAATTCCAACACTTAATGCCATATTGCGTGAAATTGAAGATGCCGTTGTACCTATATTCCCACTGCGTGGACGTGATTTAATCGGTCGCATTGGCAATGGCGAACAAGTTGGTCGGGTGCTAAATATGCTTGAACAACAGTGGATAGACAGCGGCTTTCATCTAACCCGTGAAGAACTTTTGCGCGCCTTATGATTAAAACACGAAAAAAGCGCCCGAAACGAGCGCTCCAAGGAGATCAATACGAAATATTTCCATATACTAAGAAACTTGCGTTTTAGCTTGTTCTGTCTTCATCCGCACCGCGCGATTGACCGCAGCTTGGCGATTTTGATCCGCAATGAGCAAGTCCATAAGTTCAGCAACATGTGCCTTCTTCTCTTCTTTACTCATCTTGTTGATTCTTTCATCAACGCTCCGCTCATTTAACAGCATATCTCCGCCGGCAATTTCCTTATAGCCATGCGTAATTGTTTGCCGTGTTGGAAATTTAGACGCATCAGGCGATTTAACAACTTCAAGCGGTTTTGGTCCAAATTTCACAGCTTTACCATCTGCAGTTGTTCTACCTGTCTTAACTGCTGTCGTTTTAAAGCGTGCGCGCACCTTTTTCGCCGCATTTATTGCCTCATTTCCTTCCTTAATATACGCTTCACCTGCTGCCGTATATCCAAATTCTTGCGTACTCATCACAAATTCTCCCTAATTTTCTATCTTTTGTCTAACCTTAACATATATATTTTGTTTTGTCAAGCACATTTTTGCTAAAAATAATAATTTTTGTGAAAAAATCAATGTTTTTTGTATCGTTGTGTATGGTTATGGTTAAAATATCTCCTAAAGAGAGGACTAACAATATGTCATTATTCAAATCTGTCGCCACTTTTGGCGGATTAACCTTGGTCAGCCGTATCACCGGTTTTTTGCGTGATATGGTGTTGGCTAATTTCTTAGGTGCCGGCGCTATGGCCGATGCCTTTGTGGTTGCGTTCAAGCTTCCGAATTTGTTTCGCAGCTTGTTTGCTGAGGGCGCATTTACCAGTGCTTTTGTGCCGCTTTTTTCCCAAAAATTGGTTGCCGACGGCAAGAAAAAATCCATCTTTTTTGCCGCTCAAGCCATTGCTGTGCTAACTTTAATCGTTGGCTTGGTGGTTATTTTATTTGAACTTTTAATGCCTTATATTGTCACCGTTTTAGCCCCCGGATTTCATAGTGATGCCGGTAAAATTGAGCTGGCTACGCAACTTTGTCGTATTACCTTTCCTTTTTTGCTCCTTATTGCTATTGTCTCTTTTCAAGGCGGTATTTTAAATTCATTTGAAAAATTTGCCGCACCGGCAGCCGCACCGATTATCCTTAACTTGACCATTATTTTATCGGCCTTTGTTTTTGTGCCGTTTCTGCCTACTGCTGCCCATGGCTTTGCTTTAGGCATCACTCTTGCCGGCATTTTAGAGATTTTGTGGTTGGCTTATTTCTTACGCCGTATTGACGTGCGAATTCATCCTTATCTGCATATTGCCAAAATTATGCGCAATCCGGAAATTAAAACCTTATTCAAGCGTATTGCGCCGGGTGTGGTTGGCGCCGGTATCTATCAAATCAATATGGCGGTTGATACCATTTTAGTTTCGCTGGTCGGCACCGGTGCCATCTCGTGGCTTTACTATGCCAATCGCTTGCAACAATTACCGCTTGGCGTGGTCGGAGCAGCTATCAGCGTTGCTTTGTTACCGATTCTCTCTAAGGCCTTAAAAGCCGGTGATATTAAACAAGCCCATCAAACCCAAGATAAGGCGGTAGAATATGGCTTACTGCTTTCTTTTCCGGCGGCGGTGCTGCTGATTGTATTGGCAGAGCCGATTGTACAACTGTTGTTTCGTCACGGCAAATTTTTAAACGCCGATGCTATCCAAACCGCACACGCGGTTATAGCATATGCCGTCGGTTTGCCGTGTTATGTATTAGCTAAAGCTTTAATGCCAAACTTTTTTGCCCGCGGTGATACGGTTACACCGGTCAAATATAGCGCCGTAGTTTTTGTTACCAACTTTATTTTTAATATATTACTCATGCAGTGGTTCGGCCATGTCGGTATTGCCACCGCCACCACTATTGCCGCTTTTGTCTCACTCGGACAATATATTCACGGTCTCAAAAAACGTAACTATTGGCAATTTAGCTCAGCTTTGCTCTGGCAATCCGCTAAAATCGTATTCATTTCGGTGCTCATGGGTATCGCCATTTGGCTATGGCTACACCTTGCTCCCGCTTTTCTGCTAGAAGGCGGTAAAATTGCCTTATTGTTGAACTTGGGCGGCATTGGCGTTTTTGCCCTTGCAATTTTCCTCGGATTAGCTAAAATATGCGGTGTTATCAATTTTAACGAAATCAAGCAATTGCTTAGGAGAAAGCATGGTTAATAGAGAAAAATCCCTAAAATGGCTGAAACAAATATGGGAATCCTGTCAAAATATGCTTAGCTGGTTAAAAACTAAAGCATCACAAACTAAGGGTTTACCCATGTGGTTCAAAAAATGTTTGCATTATGCTTATCGCTCCTGGCAAACGGTGATTCTTTGTCTGCTGTGCTTTTTGTTTTTTTACTACTTTTTAGGTAGTCAATTGGTTGAAAATATTGACACCAAAACAGGCTATAACCTGCCTAAAGAAAAATCCGCACAAATGGAAACCGCAAATACGATGTCATTTTTGCTCAAGCGTGAAATTGATGACAAGATGTGGACGCCTAATCTGCCGCCATTGTTTCCGGCCTATATTTTGGATAATATGCCGAACTTCCAAATCGGTATTGTCACCGGTGTCCGCGATATAACCGGTATTTTGCGCAAATTAACCGGTTTGAACGAAGCCCAAAAAGAAGATTTAGAAAAGGCATATAAAATGCTCACTTATGCGCCAGATGTGTGGCTATTGTCAAAGCAAGGCTCTTTTGGCATTGCCCCTTCAAGCAATACTCAATATCGCAAAGCCGCAAAATATTTGCAAAAATTCAATATGCGGGCCGATTTTATACCACAACCGCAAAATTTAGCTTTAATTTTAGCACAAATGAGCAAAAAAATAAATCGCTTAACGCAAAAAAATGAAACCCACCTGCGTGAATATAGCAACGATTTTATGGATACAAAGGCCGATGACATCTTCTATCATCATGGTGGTTACACTTTCACGTTATGGCAAGTCAGTAAAGCTCTGGCGAGCGACTTCAAAGATATTATCGTTGGCTATAATATTTACGATGACTGGACTTATCTAGTCTCATCGTTACATCATGCCGCCACCCTCAAACCGCTCGTCGTGCGTAACGGAAAAATAGACGGTCTTTGGGCGCCTAATCATTTAATGACGCAAAATTTCTATTTAATGCGTGCTTTGGCGGCCATTGAACGCATGCGCACAACTTTGGCTCGAGGTGCTTATGCCGATTAAGGTGGCTAAAATATTTTCAAAAGCCATATTTATATTGGTCCTTTGTTCATCTGTGGCAATAGCGCAGCCAATTATTGAGAAAAAAGATGGTGCACTTTGGGTAAAAAGTGCCACTACCGCTGAAGTTGAACAAACCTTTGCGCAATACAATTATCCGGACTATACTAAGCCTGAAACAGAATTTCCGCGCATTTTTTTAAGCCGCTTGCCGAGCGATTGGGCGCAAATTGCCGATAGCGACGACAAGCATCGCACTTTCATTCGTATCATGTTGCCGTTGGTACTTAAAATTAACGAAGCTATTTTGGCAGAACGTCAAATCTTGGAAAATTGGCAGCAAAAGAGGCATAATGGTGAAAAACTATCGGATTCGGAAATTGCCACATTGGAAAACATGGCAAGTAAATACGATGCTGATACCAAGGAACAAGGAACGGCACGCGTCGATCATCTATTATTACTTTTAGATGAAAAAGTTGATGCCGTGCCACCGGCCATTATGGTAGCAACTGCCGGCATTTATTCAGATTGGGGTAACTCTAGAATTGCACAACAAGCTAATAACTTATACCTAACCGAAGTTTGGTACGATAACAAAGGCATGAAGCCGCTTGACGACCCTGATGCCGATTATCGCTATAAGATATATGCAAACTTGGAAGAAGCTATCGCCGACCGCGCTCTCAAAATCAACTCACATGTTAATTATGACTATGTCCGTATGGCGCGCAAATATAGTCGTAGCCTAAATTCCCCACCATATAGCCCTCAACTGACGGCACAAATGCTGAATGATAGTAATTTGCATAATGTTGCCGGCCTCATTGACTACACATATTCATTTTACGGTTTGGCCCGTACAGACTTTAAACCACGCTTACGTTCAATAAAATAGGAGAGAATGTAATGTTTATCAGCGTTAATAAAAAAATTGTTTACAGTTTACTGCTCTTTCTACTTGTACTCATCGGTATTTTTGTCGGCCTGTTTATCAATTTTTATTTAGACCAACTGCAAAGCACCAAACAATCTGTTTATATGCGCAATAAATACGTCGTTAGCTTGCTGCAAGAAAACGTTACACTCCAAAATGAATTGGCTAACATGGGTAGAGCAAATCCCGAATTTACCCCTCGAATTAATCTAAAAAACATTGATGATACCCAAAAACAACTCACACAGGCACAAAAACTTAATGAAGAACTGCGTCGTAATTATTATGACAATCGCGACGCTATTAAAACAGGGGCTGAAATCATCATTTTGAGTTTAGGTGTTGTTATTTTATTCATTATTTTACTGCTAATTATGCTCGATTATTGGATCGTGCGACCGATTGAGCGTTTAACATCAATCAGCAACAAAGTTTCTCAAGGTGACTATTCTTCCCGTCTGGATCTTACACAAAGTTCTTTATTGCGTGACGAGTTTGATATTTTAAATCGTACCTTCAATAATATGATTGAAAAAACCGAGAACAACATCGCTGACATTAAACGCCGCGAATTTTTCCTACAACAACTCATCGATACCATTCCGGACGGTATCCGCGTGATTGATTCCAAAGGAAATGTCATCATTGCCAATAAAGCCTTTTACAGCCTCTTAAACCTTAAGAAAAATTGTGCCGGGCAAAAATGCCACTCGGCTTACGGTTATGATGAAGACATGTGTCCCGCCGGTAAATTTACATGTCCGCTCCGCTACTTGAGCA
>ONQU01000038.1 GCA_900320035.1 uncultured Rhodospirillaceae bacterium
AACGGTTATCAAGAACCGATTGAAATCAGCATAACCAAGCCGCAATCGGCTCGCACGGTCATTAAGGCCAATGCCGGAAGTCTGAAATATTGCGAAAAACTGAAAGACTGCAAAGGTTTGTGGTTTTCTGAGGAAAAATAGAGGTCAAAGGAGATAAAATATGTCCATATCCAATGAATTAACTAATGTTCTGCAGGAATATATATCTGATTTTCTCAAAAAGAGAAACTTTTCGTATGTAGTAAAGCCGTCAATTCCTATCGTTTGGTTCGGAGATATAGAAGAATACAATGAATCACCTAAAAAAGTTGTAACCGTCGGTATAAATCCGTCTTTGAGCGAGTTCGAAAAAAAAAGATTTAATATCGTTGATTTAGAGTGTGAAAATGCGGTTGATGAACTTGTGAATACACTTAATTTATATTTTAAGGATAATCCGTATGATTGGTTTAATAATTTCGAAAAAGTCCTTTCAACGCTTGATGCAAGCTATTATGAAAAAAAAGCAACAAATACCGCAATACACATTGATATATATTCAGCAATTGCAACAAATCCGATATGGAGATATCTTTCGGATGGTGAAAAAAAAGATATTCAGCGGACTGATTTGTTTAAAAAGCTTTTGAATTTGTTGGACCCTGATATTATAGTATTCTCAGTTAATAATGACATTTTTAAAGATGTTTTTTCTGATTTCAAATTAGAAAAGAGTGAAGATAACATTAACGACAAAAAAGGAATTTTTATTCGCAAATACAAAAATGGTACCCAAATATTAATTTGGGGTAGAAATATGCAAGGTCAACCTTTTGGTGGTTTGAGCAATCAGGAAATACGCGAGACAATGGAACAGTTTTTCCATAAAGATAACTCTATTAACATAGTAAAAACATCAAATGAAAATAAAAATAAAAATGAATTTAAAAGAAACTTCAATGCGGAAACCGATATATTATCTTCAACTTCGAAAACATTATCGGTAGAAAAAATATCTGGCACATCTGAGTGGTCTGCAAGTATCGATTCTTATGTTGCCGGCTTAAAGGGATATGCTACTCAAAAGAACAAGGAATATCTTGTGGCTGTTTTAGATATACTGAGAACAGAAAATCGGCCAATGACTGCTATGGAGGTCAAGAATAAATGTTTTAATAACTATAATAAATATGGCATAAAAGATGATGAAGATAGTAGAAAGAATATATATGAGTGTCTTTATCAGCATGCAGACTGCAATAAAAACAGTAATGCAAAAACACAATCTATGCTTTTCGTGCGAGACAATCTTAAATATTATGCTTTTGATCCTAACGTGAAATTATGGTAAAACATAAAAACAAAAATACTCTTACCTTTTGCAAAAATATTTGGTAGGTTTTGGTTAGATGATTAATTTTATACATTCGTTGGTGTACGTATAAAAAAATAATTGTTGTTGACAGATATATTAATTGTTATTTTTGTGTGATATAATGCAATAAATATCAAAGAACAATGTAAAAACAATATATTAGCATTTATTTTGGTATTTAACTTTAACCTAAACCTACTTTTTAAGAAAGGAATCGAAAATGTGGTATGTAGTTGTAGAAGGAAATAAGCTTCCAACCCCTTATTTAACAATGGATGATGCAGTAAAAGCTATGAACGCTTTGAGGTCAGTTTATCGCAATTGCTGCATGGATATTGTTTATGAATAATATCGGTTAACAAACTGAAAAAATATAGACAACCTATAAAGAGTGTGCGAGGGACAAGCCCGATGACCACACAGCAACCGGCAAAAGCACGGTGCTAAAGCTTGAATGATAGGTGAGTTAAAAGCCTATCGCCGTCGATGGGTTTATTTTTTGCCCTCTTTATAGGTTTGATTTATTAAAACGGAGAGCAAAATATGACACTTGAACAATATAGACAAGTTCTCAATGCGCTTAATGACCAGATTAAAACTTTGGAAATAGAGAGAAAAACCTTTATTGAACAACATAAGGAAATTATAGATAAACAGATAGAAAAGCGTAAAAAAGAGGATAGAAAATGGTTTTTAAATAATTTTGATGTTTTCTGGGCGAACCGCTACAAATTTCATAAAGATACATCAAATGGAGATATTATTATTGATTTTTTGTTTGTTTATACGTATGGCCAACATTGTATTACAGATATTACTGTAAACGATTTAATTACTTTGTGGAATTTAGGCTTCACATATCAAGGCTATCCGATTATTGAATACACCTACAATCGTGTTGTTCATCATTTATTTTATATCAGAAATGGAAAAGTAGAAGAAGCTAGAGGATTAACACCAGAAAATTTAAGGTTTTCACCTCTTTTATTAGGTGTTTTGGAATATATGAGCACTCATCGACGTGTTTTTAGCATTTGTGATGAATATAAAACAATTAAAGTGATGAGAGAAGTTTTGAGCAATTAGGAGGAAAAATAAACAATGACAAACGCTTTAGACGCTTTATTTCAGCTTAATAAAAGTTTTATTATGAGTTCAAAATTTCAGAATACTCTGTATAAAGGAAAAAAGGTTTGCGAATATTTCGGAGAAAAGCCAACAACCTTCAGAGTTGGCGGCAGTTTTGCGGCATTGCTCGATAAAATGTTGGATAAATTGCCGACAATCTCTTATGAAAAACTGCTTAAAAATCGTGCTGTCTACGAAAAGTACCCGCATTTATATTTGCGCTTTATCGGGAAACACAACTACTTGGTAAATATCGGGGCTTTTTGCCGGCATTTGGATGCTTATGCCGACAGTCCGGAAATTCCGGTTAATTTCTATCTGCCGAGTTTCTTTTCGAGATACTACACTATCTGTTGGCATAATCATCTTACAAAAAACGGCAGAACTGAAAGATTTGCCACGCCTAACGGTGGTGTGCCGACCAAGGCAAATGAACTGTTTTTACACTTGTTTTATTTTGATGAACCGTATGAACAAATTCTTGAAACTACCGATTGGGCTGATTATGAAAGCTTAATTATCGAATTAAAAAATGTTAAGTTTAATGAAAAGAAAAGACAATGAATATTTATGATAAAAGGATCAATAAAAATGAATGCATTGAGTAAAAAACAACAGAACCGAGAGGCAGAAAAGCGGGCCGAAAAATTGCAAGATATGCAACTATATAAAAACATTGACTTAGTGATAAAGGTCTGTAAATGATATTAATATAACAACAAACGGAGGAAAATATTATGCTCGGCGCAATTATCGGAGATATTGTCGGTTCACGCTTTGAGTGGAATAATCACAAAAGCAAAGATTTTGAATTTTTTCATCCCGACTGCTTTTTTACCGATGATACGGTTATGACTTTGGCTGTCGGTACGGCTTTAGCCGAATGTAACGGCAATTGTGATGATTTAAGCTCTCAAGCGATTTTGCAAATGCGAAAACTCGGTCAGAGATATGCAGATTGCAGTTACGGCGACAGATTTTTCAAATGGTTATTATATCCAAATCCGCAGCCGTATAACAGTTGGGGAAATGGTGCGGCAATGCGTGTCAGCGCCTGTGCTTATTTTGCAAAATCTTTGGATGAAGTAAAAGATTTATCCGATAAAGTTACAAGAGTTTCGCATAATCATCCAGAAGGTATGAAAGGAGCTGAGGCTACGGCAGCAGCGACTTATTTAGCACTTACCGGAAAAACAAAAGATGAAATTCGGCAATTTATCACGGATAATTATTATAAAATTAATTTTACGCTTGATGAAATAAGGGAAAACTATCAGTTTGATGAATCTTGTCAAGGAACGGTGCCGCAGGCATTAGAGGCTTTTTTTGAGGCAGAAAGCTATGAAGATGCTGTTCGGAATGCCGTATCCATCGGCGGAGACAGTGATACAATTGCGGCAATAACCGGAGCGGTTGCTGAAGCTTACTATGGCATACCGGAAGATATAAAAATCAAAGGACTAAGCTATCTTGATGATAATTTGCGAAAAATCTTTGATTATGTAAATGATAAAATCAACAATAGGAGCGATAAAAATGAATGCATTGAGTAAAAAGCAGCAAAGCCGAGAGGCAGAAAAGCGGGCCGAAAGATTGCAAGATAATAAGCATTGGCAATTACACCACATATATCGCAATAAACGCAAAACAACACCATGGGATATGCTTGACTATATTTCGGGAGATTTTGTGTTTAACCTGTTGTATATGATGATTTATAAGCGGTATGTACGCTACCTTGCTTTTGATTATCACCGGATTTACAATATTCTATATGCTATAAAAAAGATTAATCCGCCGCTGAAAAGCAGAGAATTGAAGGAAAAAATCAACATTCTGTTTGACGGCATAGAAACCGAAGAAGAAGTTTTAACTGCATTTCAGTTATTTAATTATCGCACGGAAATAAGGGACGATAAGCTCATTATCCGCAATTCGGATACGGACGATTATTGCAATCCTTTATATCCTGAACCGCTGGAAGAGCATATATTGCCACGCTATGTGCTACGGAATTTCTTGCTTTTCTGTAAGGCCGTAACCGATTGTGCTTTAGGTAAAATTCATAATAATCTGGATTTTTGGATATACGCCTGCCGTTATTTGCTGATGGACGACAAAGAATTTGCGCACTTCTGC
>ONQU01000037.1 GCA_900320035.1 uncultured Rhodospirillaceae bacterium
ATCATACCATAAACCAATACCATTGGCAGCCAGCCACGCCCACGGCAAGGATGTTCCCGGATCAGGCTTACGTGTTGGAGCCACATCTGAATGAGCCACAATATTTTGCGGCATAATTTGCGGATGCCGCCTACAAATATTTTGGCAGAGATTTAGTAAACTTTGCATTTGTTTTTTAGGATATTCGCTTTGTCCCATGGTGGGCGAACTGAGCTCAATGCCGATTGAACGATGATTCAAATTTTCTTTACCGCGCCACTTACTGACACCGGCATGCCAAGCGCGCTTTTCTTCAGGTATAAGTTGCCAGATTTGCCCATCGGTACCGATAATATAATGCGTGCTGAGTTTTTCGCTTTGTAAGACTTTAATCATTTCTTCAGGCTCATAAGCACTGCAGTGCAAAACAATTGCTGTAATCTCTTGATGAGGTCTTTCGTCCCAAAATTTCAGCGGATGTTGAATTATTTTCATAAACCATAACCTTGTATCTATATATAATTTTGATGCTTAAATGCAACTTAACAGGAACAATTTAATTTTTTGATAATTTTTACTTATTTACTTTTTATCAATGATTGTGTATTATAAGAAAACGAGTGGATTGACAACGGAAAGGATATAAAATGAGCGAAGAAAATGAGATTATTCCTGTTGCGAAAACCGTTATGGAAAGTGTGAAAGAGATATTTACATTGGTTGCTAAACGTGACTATAAGGCGGCAATAAAAGAATTTGTGAATTTGCTGAAGATTGCCTATGCTAATCATCTGAAAGGAAAGTATGTTACCGTTAAAGGAAAAAAAATTCCGCTAACAGCAGTTGTATGTGTTGCTATTTTGGGACTATACATAATTTATCCGAGTTCTGATGAAGTAAGTAAAGAATCTTCTAAACCATCTCTTTCGGACGCTGAAATAGTGGCGCAGTTGAACTATTATAATCGTGACAATATTGTTATTGATAAAATGCACAAATGTGAAGAAGCCGTGTGCGGTCGGTTAGAAAACACAAAAGACGCAGAGATTGCGGAAATTGTAATTCCGGTAGCATTCTTTAATAAAGATGGCAAATTGGTTTATGAAGGAAATGTAAGAGCAACCGGTGTTCCGCCTTTGGAAACGACCGAGTTCAAGGTTCCGTCGCAAGTACCGTTTGATTTCTTTAAATTAGGTGCTGTCAGCGTTAAATAAACAGAGTTTAAATATAAAAAAATCCGCTTAAGGTTATAACCTAAGCGGATTTTTTTTAAGCAAGTAGGATTTTGGTTCCTAATACAAATCTGATAAATTCTGCCATAACATTAGAATAAAGGACTGCGGGATAACGGTAATAAATGGAAATAACCAACAGCGCTTCATCAAACAGTTGCCCCAAATAAATCGGATTAGGATGCCTGTCCTCAACCAATCTATCAACACGATCTTCAATCGTTCTTATTGCCTCGCAGAAATAAGGATGGAAATTTTTCAAATTTTCCATGGTGTGCAATGAGTCATCTTCTCTTTGCAAAAATTCCTTCAAAAAATCAGGCAAGTTCAATTTGACATTTGATAATTGGCGAGCAATTTCTTCCTTACTTAACGGCCAGAAATTCTTATCAATGACCTTTAATAAATAATCTCTTGTCATAAGCGATTTTTTTTAAATTAATAATAAACATGATTATAGTTAATTAGTTGCAGACTAGCTATAATCATGTTTATTGTCAAGTCTAAATAAAAATGGCGTTACAGAAATTTTTGCACGGCAGCAACGATTTTATCGGCTGTTATACCGAAATGTTCGTAAACATCTTCACCTTTACCGGAAGCACCAAACGAATTAATGCCTATAATAGCACCATTATCACCAACATAGCGTTCCCAGCCGAAAGTTGTGCCGGCTTCAATGGCAATGCGCGGTGCAGTGCCTAAAACCGCTTGCTTATATTCGGCCGATTGCTGTTCAAAAAGTTCCCAGCAAGGCATTGAAACAACATTAACCTCAATACCTAAATTACGTAATTGTTTTTGTGCCGCCACGGCTAATGAAACCTCTGTTCCGGTAGCCAGAAGCGTTGCTTTCGGTGTGCTTTCTGTCGCTGAAATAATATAAGCACCTTTAGCAGTTTTGTTATCTTCGGCAGAGGTGCGTAATGTTGGAACACTTTGACGTGATAAAGCCAAAATGCTCGGCGTATGTTCATTCAGAACAGCAAGTTGCCAAGCCTCAGCTGTTTCAACAACATCACAGGGGCGAAATACATTGATATTTGGCATTGCCCGATAAGAAGCTAAATGTTCAATTGGCTGATGTGTTGGACCGTCTTCACCGACACCGATTGAATCGTGTGTTAAAACATAAATAACGCGCAATCCCATCAAAGCGGCTAAACGCATACTCGGCCGCATATAGTCAGAGAAAACAAAGAAAGTTCCGCCATAAGGAATAACGCCATCGTGTAAGGCTAAGCCATTCATAATGGCGCCCATGGCGTGTTCTCTGATACCATACATGATATTATTACCGCTGTAATCTGCCGCAGTTATGGTTTGCATGCCATCAACAAATGTCAGATTAGACGCTGCTAAGTCAGCAGAACCGCCGATCATTTGCGGTACATATTGAACTAAATTTTCTAAGCACATTTGCGAGGCTTTGCGGGTCGCAACTTTGGTTTGCTCTTTGATTGCTTTTTCTTTAAGTTCATTCAATGAAGCATCCCAATTTTCCGGCAACTGATTATTAATATAAGCGTTGAATTTGGCATTTTGTTGTGCTTTGGCTTGCCATTTTTGATATTGTGCTGCAGATTTTTGACCGGCGGCACGCCATGAGGCCATAATTTCAGCCGGAACAACAAATGGTTCAGCTGTCCAGCCTAAAGTTTCTTTTAGAAGTGCCAATTCTTCAGCACCTAATGGAGATCCATGCACTTTTGATGTTCCCTGCTTATGCGGTGCGCCATAGCCAATTGTCGTTTTACAAGCAATTAAAGTCGGTTTGTCTGATTTTTGCGCCTGTTCAATAGCGGTAGCGATTTCATCATAATCGTGACCATTGATGCTGATAGTATTCCAACCGACGGCGGTAAATCGCGCCAGTTGATCGGTAGCGTTGCTTTTATCAACCGTACCGTCAATTGTGATATTGTTGTTATCCCAAAAAACAATAAGTTTATTTAGCTTCCACAAACCGGCAAGTGCAATAGCTTCTTCCGAAATGCCTTCCATCAGGCAGCCATCACCGCAAATAACGTAAGTGTAGTGGTTGCACAAATTATCACCAAATTCGGCATTAATCTTGCGCTCGGCTAAAGCCATGCCAACAGCCGAAGAGATGCCCTGCCCGAGCGGACCGGTGGTCATATCAATACCACCTAAATGACCGTATTCCGGATGACCAGCCGTTTTAGAGCCGAGTTGGCGAAAATTTTTAATATCTTCAATTGAAATATCCGGATAACCTAAAAGATAAAACAATGAATACAAGAGCATTGAGCCATGACCGGCCGAAAGAACAAAACGATCACGGTTAAACCAACGCGGGGCATCAGGACAGACATTAATGTAGCAGCCAAACAACACCGCGGCAACATCAGCCATTCCGAGTGGCATGCCTGGGTGACCGGAATTTGCTTGTTCAATGGCTTCAGCGCTTAAAACACGGATGGCATTCGCCATTTGCTGTAATTTTGGCTTATTTATATTCATTATTTTCTCCTTTTTTGGTAAATAGGGCGACCAATTCACAGTGCTTCGTATAAACAAATTGATCAACCATGGTTAATTCTTGTAATTCATAGCCGCCGGCCAATAAAACATTAGCATCATTGATAAATGTATGCGGATTGCACGATATGGCAATAATTTTTTGCGGCTTATTCTGCTGCGACATTTGTGCTAACTGCCGAACTTGAGCGGTTGCACCGGCGCGCGGCGGATCAAAAATCACCACATCAAATGATTTTAATTCGTCAGCATCAAGCGGATATTTAAATAGATTTTTTTGTAGAATTTCAATATTCGGAATCATTTGGGCATTAACCGTTTGCTGAAAACCGGTTAACAATTCGGAGGACGAATCGACGGCTGTAATTTTATTTTTTCTATTTTCAGCTAACGGATAAGAAAAAGTACCGATGCCGCAAAATAAATCGGCGATTTTACCTGATGTGTCACCGATATATTGTAAAACCAAGTTAATCAGAGCCTGTTCACCGACTTTAGAGGGTTGCAGAAATGCACCGGCAGCAATAAAAACATGTTGATTAGCAATTTGAATATAAGGTTTGGCTTTTTCAATAATTGTTTCCGGTTTGCTATTTTTTGCTCCTACCGAGAAGCGAATCAGTTGTGGATTTTCCATCAACCAATCGCTAATCAGCATGCGATGTTCTAATGCCAAAGCATCATCAATTTCGAGTAAAATGTCAACACCATTATCGGCTTCAGTCAGCCAAATTTCACCATGAGAAATATTGGCCGTTATAATTTTACTTTTAACCTTATGTGCCGTTTGAATGGAACATAAATTATTTAAAAATTCGCGTGTAGATAATAGTAAAGCATTTAAAGTCGGAGTCAGAGCAAGACAATTTGCAATATCGACCAGATTATGACTTTGTGCAGCATTAAAGCCTAAAGTAAGTTGTTTTTTGTGGTAGGTAAATGTTAATTCGGCACGACGACGTGAACCATCGGCGATAAAAATCGATTGATCACAATGAATATGCGGTTGATGAATTGCCGTAACCAACTTATCAAACCAAAGTTTTTTGGTTTGCCGATATTCAGCTTCGGGCATTAAACGCATCGGGCAACCGCCACATATTTCAACATAAGGACAATTCATAACACATTCTCATAAAATTTTACTATCATAGCTATCAAGCAAAGATATTTCTTCATTTTCCTCATTTTGGAAAATCGGGTGAACATCCAGCTCATGCTGATGTCTTGTTTTTTGATTTAGTACGGTCTGAGCAGCTTTTTCATCATACAGTGCCACTTGGTTACGACCGCGTTTTTTAGCTAAATACATAGCATCATCAACTTGCCGCAACAAAACATCTAAACTAGCGGTTTTTTCTGAAGAAACGACGCCGATACTGACCGTAAATTGTATAGCATTAGCATTGTCATCTTCAATTGTTGAACTTTCAATATTTTGCCGCAAGCGTTCAGCTACTTTAAGTGCGGAGTCGGAATCGGTATTATTTAAGAACACCACAAATTCTTCTCCTCCGAATCGCGCAACAATATCATCAGTACGCAAAGAATTATGGCAAATATTGGCGAGTTCAATAAGGACTTTATCGCCGAATTTATGACCATAGGTATCATTTATGTTTTTAAATTTATCAGCATCAAGCATCAGCAAGCTGAAATTTTGTGACTTTTTAAGACATTCTTTAATACATTCCGGCACCAACTTTTCAAAGTAGCGCCGATTCCAAGCCAAGGTTAACGGATCTTTATCGGCTTGCGATTGCAAACCGGCTTCACGTTTTTTGCGTTGTGTAATATCTTGAAATGCCATATAGATAGCCATTTCATGATTATATTCGATAGTTTTTGCCGAAACCGATAACCAGAAAGGAGCGGCATTAACTAAATTGCACACCATCAAATCATAATCCTGTACTTCGTGTTCTTTTTCAAGTTGCGTGAAAAAATTTTGACGGTTTGCTTCATCAACAAATAAATCTTTCAATTTACGAAAAGGTGCTTCTTTCTTGCTAATGTTAAAAAGTTGTGCAGCCGGTGTATTTACAAGAAGCAATTTATCATTAGTAATCTTAGCAATAATAATTGGAAAAGGTGAAGAATCGATCATGCTATGGATTTGCAAATTTAAAATATCAATTTTGTTCCAACTTTTAACGAGTTCACTCAACAGATAATTTTGCTTTGTCAGTAATATGGAAAATGTAAGAACATAGAGCCATAACCAATTAAAGATATTAAGATTATTGCCCCAATATTTATATAACTGATTCATGGTTAAAGATTGGACGACAAGCAGTACGATGGATAAACACAGGGTTACATTGGCAAAATTTTTATTTTGTAAAAAACGTAAAACAACGCCGCATAATAAAATTAATAAGCCTGAATTTAAGATAATAAAGCTGATTGTATTGGCCATCGCTTGACTATGATTAAAAAAGGAATAATAAATACACACGACAAGGCCTAGCGTTAAATAAAATCCGATCGCTTCTGGGTTTGGAGAGCGGTTGCTATACAATTCTGAACCCGAAAAAATCCACAATACGGAAATAGCAAGCACAATAAATAATTTTATGAAAGTTACAAAGTTATAACTTAAATTCATACTATATAAAAAACGGTCATCTTGGTTGAGGTAAGTTACTCCGATCAACACCAAACCACCGAGCAACAAAAACAACAGACCGCATTTATCCTTCGTATTTTGTAAGCAAAATATTGACACACAGCTCATTAAAATAAACAGCAGCGGCCATAGCCAATTATATTGTGAATAAAAGATATTTAATATCGACATTTTACACCACTTTATACATATCTCAAAGCCCATTTTACACTTAATTGTAAGAAAAACAAATATTATTTAAAAAAAATGATGAAAAAAATTTTTTATTGTGTAAAATAGAGATGTTATAAAAAATAAGGAGAGACAAATGGCAGATAGTAAGCCTAATCATTATAGCTATAAGTTTAAATTTGATATGGAAAAATTACCGGCCGAGCAGAAAGACCGCGTTTCTCGAAAATTGTCTGTTTTAGGCTTAATTTTCGGGTTAGCATTTATTGCTTTAGCTGTTTTTGAAATCATTTCGTATTTTTATTCCGAGCCTAATGAAATTTACGAATTTGATATGCCGACGCGATTCTCTACTCAAGATATTTTAATGCAACGCTATATATTCGATACAATTGCGTTGGTTTTGGGGATAATTATTGTGGCAATTTCAATTTTTACATATTGGCGGCGCAAGGTTATTTATTTTGATGGTGAAAACATTAAAATGACGTATCTCTCGCTTTTTAAGCAGCCTCACACGGAAATTGAAGCTTTACACAATTATCTGGGTGTTTTGTTGCGTGTAGAATATTATCAACTCGGTTTAATGAGCCGTAATCGCTACATTATTGAACTTTATCATCCGGAAAAAGAGAAGCGGGTGCCACTTTATCTGACGACGAGTAGTCGCAATGTGCGGCAGATGTGGGAATATTATTCGGCAAAGTTAAAACTTCCGGCACTGTTTATGACCGATCATGGGTTAATTTCGCGTCATCATAGCGAATTAAATAAAACTTTGAACGATATGGCCGCAAAATGGCATTTAAAATCTCTCTATAGAGAAAATGAGAAAACACCGGCGACAGTTAAGTGTAAAATAGAACCGCATCGAGCCATTGTTAAAGAGCGTCGCTGGTTTTTTGATGTATATAGTATTTTGGCCTTATTAGGTATATTGATATTAGGAACTTTGATTGTTTATGGTGGCTTAAATTATCAATATATTTTGCCGTATATCGGGTTATGGGGATTAGTAGCTTTAATGACTTTAGGAGGGGTAATTGTTCTTTTTTCAACTGTTATTCTATTCAGTAAAGATGTACTGATTATAACCGATGAAGGAATATTGTTGGGGCATAATATATTATTTTTACGCCGCAACGCTGAATATGTTAAAAAAGATGAAATTGCCGCTGTTGATATCGGGCATAATCCGACCACTGAACGTTACTATCTATCAATTATTGCGGATAATCAAAGTTTGATTTTCGGAAAAAATATGCCGGTAAGTGATTTGCGTTGGGTGCGCGGTTTTGTGATTAAACAGATTGCAAAATAAAGCAACGCAAAAAAGGATTGCTTTATGAGGCTTTTTTTGTTATGGGTAAAATAATTTAATTTCAAGAGGAAAAAAATATGGCTAAAAATGTTAGAAAGAAAACGGCTGAAACAGCTCCGAAGACAACTAAAAAAACAATAGATGTAGCAGTAAAGACAAGGCGTATTGCTAAAGATACATCAAAAATCAATCCAGAATATACGGATGCGTTTATCAACGAAGTAGATGAAGATGTTAAAAATGATAATTTTAAAGTTTTGTGGAATCGTTATGGTATTTTTGTGATTTTGTTTGTGGTGTTGGCTGTTTCAGCCACTGTTTCATTTGAAAAAATAAGAAGTTGGAAAGTGACACAAAATCAAGCTTACACCGAAAATTATATGGCGGCCTCACAATTAAAAGAAAATTTAGGTGAAACGTTGGCGGAACTGCAAAAAATTGCTAATGATAATAAAGGCATTTTTAGTGATTTTGCTAAATTACAGATTGCCAATGTACTTTTCAGTCAAGACAAAGAAGATGAGGCGTTGGCAGCACTGCAAAATTTAACAGAGGACAGTGAGGTTACCGATGAGGTAAGACATATTGCTCTAATTAAGCTGGCAACCTATAAAGTTGATGTTATGCCACGTGTGGAATTTGAGGCGATGTTGAAACCTATGATTGAAACGAATACATCATGGACACCATTAGCACAAGATTTGTTAGCTATGGTTGCTATTCGTGATGGTGATGTGGAAACAGCTCAGACAATTTATGAGAATATTTTGAAAATAAAAGATTTGCCTGAAAATTTCCGAACGAAGGTGCAAGATATGTTGTCATCTTTAGATGATATGTAACAGTAAGAGGATAAAATGTTAAAAATAAAATCTTGGGAAGTTTTTTGCGGTGTTGTTGCCGTATTTATTTTGAGCGGCTGTTCAAGTAAGGTTTTACCGCAAGGACAACGTGTATCTGTTTTAGAGCAAGAAACAGCAATTAAGGCGGAAGTTGCTGATGGTGCAGCGCAGATTCAGATACCGAGTGCGGTGCCTAACTCTGCATGGCGGCAGACAGATGTTAGTGCTCAGCATGTTATTCCAAACGTGCAGACAGGTGCGCGCTTTGTGAGGGCATGGAAAACGGATTTTGGTAAAGGGAGTTCAAAGCACGAATTTCTAATTTCTCAACCGCTTATCAGCGGCGAAAGAGTTTATACTTTAGATGCTGAAGGCTCTATGCGTGCTCATAAGCTGGATAATGGTGATACGATTTGGGTAACACCGCTTGAACCTAAAGAAAAAAATGTTGACGATACGGCAATTAAAGGCGTTGGTATGGCCATGGAAGGTGGCGTTATTTATGCTACCACCGGTTTTGGAGTGGTTTTTGCCGTTAATGCTGAAGACGGGCGAATTTTATGGCAGAAAAATATGAACACATTATTTAGAATTGCCCCAGTGATTGCAGCTGGTAAGATTTTAGTACAGAGTGTCGATAATAAGTTTTATGCGCTTGATGTCCATAACGGCGAAAAATTATGGGATTATGACATTGCCATGGAAAATACTACCATGGTCGGCGGCGCATCGCCCGCATATAGCGGCAGTTTAGATGTGGTAATTGCCGGTTTTGCCAATGGTGAATTGCAGGCGTTTAATGGTACAATTGGTACACCGTTGTGGTCTGACACACTGATTTCGCAACGCCAAGCTTATTCTTCAACCTATCTACACACAATTACCGCAGCACCGGTTGTTGAAGGTGGTAAAGTATATGCTTTAGGACGTTCCAATGTGATGGTGGCAATTGATATTCGTACCGGTTCGCGGATTTGGGAAAAATCTATTGGTGGTGATGATACACCGCTGTTGGCAGGTAATACGCTGTATATGGTTACCGAAAAGCAGGAGTTGGTGGCTTTGAATAAGGCTAATGGCCGTGTTTTGTGGGCCAAAAACTTAGATTTTGGTGATAAAAAGAAAAGCAAGCGCATATTTGCACCGGTGATGATTGACAGCCGTTTAGTGATTGCGCTATCAAATGGCGATGTGTTGTTCTACAATCCGCAAAATGGCAATTTAATTGAGCGTTTGGATACCGACGAGGAATTAAATGCGGCGCCGATTGCGGCTAATGGGTACGTCTTGTTTGTAACGGCTAATGCCAAACTTTTGGCCTATCAATAAAGGGGAAAAAAGTGCTTTCTGTAGCTATTATCGGACGTCCAAATGTCGGAAAATCAACGCTATTTAACCGTTTAGCCGGTAAAAAATTAGCCATTGTACATGATCAACCAGGGGTTACTCGTGACCGCAAAATGGCGCCGGCCAAACTCAGAAATTTAGAGCTGATAATTATTGATACTGCCGGTTATGAATATTCAACTGTCGATAATATGGAAAGCCGGATGTGGAAACAAACGCAGATGGCCATTGCCGACGCTGATGTGTGTTTGTTTATGATTGATGCCCGTTCCGGTTTGCAGCCCTATGATGAATTGTTTGCTTCACTGGTGCGTAAAATGCAGAAACCGGTTATTTTATTGGCTAATAAATGCGAAGGTAAAAAGCAAGAGGATGCTGTTTTTGAGGCCTATAAATTAGGTTTGGGCCAGCCGATTCCTTTTTCCGCCGAGCATGGTATCGGTTTTGATGATTTGTATATGGAATTATTGGAAATTGATGAAAAGAAAAATGCTGAAGCGGAAAAACAAGATGATGTTACCGAGGCTGAAAGACCAATTCAAATTGCTTTTGTGGGGCGGCCAAATGTGGGAAAATCGACTTTGGTGAATGCACTTTTGGGCGATGAGCGTATGTTGACAGG
>ONQU01000041.1 GCA_900320035.1 uncultured Rhodospirillaceae bacterium
AAACACCGTCTTGTAGTACGCTTGGCGAAGTTGAAAACGAAACCACCGGTACATTATGAGAACGTGTTTCCGTACTAATAGCTGCCACTTCCTCAGCTTTAAGCGGGCCTAAAATCAAATCACTTTTAGCGTTCAAGGCATTTTCCAAAGCTACACGTGCACCGCTACCCGTACCTTTGGTATCATAAAATTGGACTACCAAATTATTGTTGTTAATATCACCGATTGCCATCATAGCGGCATTTTTCATTTCCTGGCCCATTTCAGCCAAATTTCCGCTTAACGGCAACAGCATCGCAACACGCAAGCTATCGGCATGCCCTAAATCAACTTGTCCATAGTCTGTACTGCTGACGGACGGCGAAATCTTGCCATAGTTTGAAGAATATCTCTGCCCCCAATAGGTTTGCGAATTGGAATTCTGCCAAAAACTGCAGCCGCATATCAAACCACACAGCAAAATGACATTTATTTTTTTTAGCACTTGCAATTTTCCTCAAAATGTAAAATATTAAAGTTACGCTAATGTATAATGAAATTTATTTTTTGTAAAGTTAAAGTTGGAAAAAATGTTAAGATGCGGTTTATACATCATTGCTACCCCAATTGGTAATTTGCAAGATATATCAGCACGTGCTCGCGAAATATTGTCTCAAGCCGAGGTTATCGCCTGCGAAGATTCG
Source organism: uncultured Rhodospirillaceae bacterium (assembly GCA_900320035.1). Taxonomy (GTDB): domain Bacteria; phylum Pseudomonadota; class Alphaproteobacteria; order RF32; family CAG-239; genus RUG410. Next base: position 684 of record ONQU01000041.1, read on the forward strand.
CGCGTTACCAAAAAATTATTTTCGCTACTGGGGATTTCATTAAACAAGAAATTCATCGCCTATGAAGATCATCAGGAAGATAGTCGAGCACAAGGTTTAATTGATATAATCAACGCGGGACAGGCGGTGGCCTTGGTTAGTGATGCTGGTTCGCCACTCATTTCAGACCCCGGTTATAAATTGGTGCGTTTGTGCCGCGAGCAAAATATCTACGTTACCGCTATTCCCGGCCCTTGCGCAGTGATTACCGCCTTACAACTTTCCGGTTTACCGAGCAATCGTTTTATGTTTGCCGGTTTTATCCCTAACAAGGATAAAGCGCGCCGCGATTTAATGTCTGAATTGGCAACACTTGATGCGACGTTGATTTTTTATGAAACCGCACCGCGCCTTTTAAACACATTGCAAACCGCGGCAGAAATTTTTGCGGATCGTGAGGTTGCTGTGGTGCGTGAAATGACTAAGATGTATGAAGAAACAATATGCGGCACATTTGCCGAAGTTATCGCGCATTTTACCGAACATGAGCCACGCGGTGAATTTGTGTTACTCATTGCTCCGCCGACAACGCCGGCAACACCATCGCTTGAGGCTATTGAACCCCAATTAAAGCAACTTTTAACGCAAACCTCACTCAAAACGGCGGTTAAGGAAATTTGTTTGCAACATAAATTAAACAAGAATGATGTCTATGCTTTGGCCTTGGAACTTAAAGACAAATTATAACCGCGGCAAATGGGCGGAATTTTTAGCGCGCACCTATTTGCGTTTGCATGGCTATCATATTTTAGCGCGCAACTATGTTAATCACCGCGGTGCTTATGCCGGCGAAGTTGATATTATCGCGCGCTACCGTCACACCATTGTTTTTGTGGAAGTTAAGCAACGGCAAGGCATGGAAAAGGCGCTCTATGCGATTATGCCCAAACAACGCCAACGTATTATGAATATGGCGCAAAATTATATGCGTTTGCATCCCGAATTCAACGGCTATGACATACGCTTTGATGCGGTTTTCATTTGCTTGCCATTCAATATTTATCATTTGCCTAATGCGTGGACTTTATAGCCCCGTATAGTAAGCTAAGCGCTGCCCGAAAGTTTGCGGATAATTATTGACCGCAATATTACTGTTAATCAAGCCAACATCATAATCTGTCTGCGTGCGAATTTTATAACGCAAACTGATACCACTACCTACCGTATATGGGTTTTCCGGTAAAAAATTTTTCACTTTTACAAACGGTAAAGGAAAATCATCTAACAATGCTTCGGGTGATTTTAAAATATTTTTTTGCCGATAATTACGAATATAGCTATTACCGA
>ONQU01000083.1 GCA_900320035.1 uncultured Rhodospirillaceae bacterium
AATTGCCATTCCATAGCTTGTTCATTAGCATTATATATCATCATATATGATGTTTCTTCGTTGTAGATAAAGCAGGCCAAACTCTTGCGTCTTTCGATATACCAATCTTGATTGGTAAACTCTTTACCTTCATTGGTCAACCACATAATGTCTTTAATTTTATGGCGGGCATATTTGGTGATTATGTCGCCGCTAAAAAACTTTATACGCCGAAAAATCTCCATCTCACGCCTTAACTGAATCAAGCGTCGCACGTAATGTGCCAATTCCTTATCTTTCTGACCTATCGCATTCCATACAATCCAAGTTAAAACATTATCTTGACAATAAGGATTATTATTACCAAACTGCGTGTTGCCAAACTCATCACCCGCCACCAACATCGGCGTTCCAAACGACATGAACAAAGTTGCCAACATTGCTCGCACTCTTTGTCTGCGATTAGAGTTAACCGTATCATCTTCGGTTAAACCTTCCGCACCGGAATTCCAACTCCAATTGGCGTCATTACCATCTTTATTATTTTCCCCATTGACTTGATTATGTTTGGTGTTATAGCTCACTAAATCATGTAAATTAAATCCATCATGTGAGGTTAAAAAATTGATGCTGCTCCAAATACTGCGATGACTATACCCGAAAATATCACTTGATCCGGCCAAACGACTGGCAAACTCACCGATTTGCTTATAATCACCGCGCCAAAAACGCCGTACCACATCCCGATAGCGATCATTCCACTCTCCCCAACCTTGAGGAAAAGCCCCTATTTGATAACCATTCATGGTAGCATCCCACGGTTCGGCTATCATTTTGACCTGTCGTAATATTGCATCTTGGCGCGCCGCTAACAAAAAACCGCTATCTTGCGTAAACTCCCCTCGCAAACGGCTCAGAGAAGTAGCTAAATCCAGACGAAAACCATCAACGTGCATCGTCTGCACCCAATACCGCAATGAATCCATCACCAGTGTCAAAACATACGGATTTTGCAAATTAAATGATGCCCCACAACCCGTCGTATCAAAATAAAAGCGTTTATTTTCCTGCAATGTATAGTAGCTTTCATTATCAATACCGCGATAACATAATGTCGGTCCCAGTTGATTTCCCTCAATTGTGTGGTTGTAAACCACATCTAAAATCACTTCTTTACCGCTTGCATGCAGTGTTTTGACCATTTGTTTGAATTCATCTATGTCATTGCCCGATAAATATTTTGGCTCCGGAGCAAAAAAAGACAGTGTTTCATAGCCCCAATAGTTATCAATATACATACCATCTTTATCACCGAAGAAGGCAAAAACCGGCAATAATTCCACCGCTGTTATGCCAAGCCAATTCAGATAATCCGTCACACTTTTATCGGCTAATCCTAAAAATTTACCACGATAACAATTTTCGACCTTAGGATGCAACATCGTATAGCCGCGTACATGTGTTTCATAAATAACCGTTTCAGCAAAAGGAATCTGTGGATGCCGATCATTTTCCCAATCAAACGTATCTTCTACCACCACCGCTTTAGGAACGTATGGCGCGCTGTCAAGCGTGCTGAATGACAAATCCTTTTCTGGACTATCGACATCATAACCAAACAAAGCTTTATGCCATATCAGTCGTCCGACCAATTTTTTAGCATACGGATCAAGTAGCAATTTATTTGGGTTAAAGCGCTTGCCTTCTTCTGGCTTATATGGACCGTAAACACGATATCCATATACCTGCCCGGGTTTAATACCGACCACATAAATGTGCCAAATATTATTTTCATTTTCATTAATCGCAATGCGCTCTTGTTCTACTGTTCCTGTCTCATCAAACAAACAAAGTTCAACTTTTTCGGCATGCGCGGAAAATAACGCGAAATTAACCCCATCGCCATCATAGGTGGCTCCCAGAGGATAAACTTTACCAGTCATAACCGTATGCCGCATCATCACATTTCACCTACTATCTGAGCGGTTTCAAAACAATCGTTGATAACGGCGGCAAAATTAATTCTACCGAATATGGACGCCCATTTATACCATAATTTTGCGCTTGTTTCGGCCCCTCATTACGCACACCGCTTCCCCAATAACTTTGATCATCACTGTTAAATATTTCTTGATATGCACAAGCATCAGGCACACCAACACGATAATTATGTCGTACCACCGGTGTAAAATTACACACCACAACCAAAAAATCATCATGATTATGACCACGGCGAATATATGAAATTACACTATCGTCAACCGCCGCATAATCAATCCACTCAAATCCGCGTGAATCAAAATCTTCCTCATAAAGCGGAGAATTTCCTCGATACATTAAATTTAAGTCACGCACGCAATTCTGCATTCCTTTATACATCGGATATTCGAGCAAATGCCAGCGCAAACTCTCGTTGCTGTTCCATTCCCAGTCTTGTCCGAATTCACAGCCCATAAAGAGTAACTTTTTACCCGGATGTGTCCACATAAAACCGTAATATGCGCGCAATGTCGCAAATTTTTGCCATTCATCACCAGGCATTTTGCTTAACATTGAACCCTTACCATGAACCACCTCATCATGCGAAATCGGTAAAATAAAATTCTCATTAAAAGCATATAACAAACCAAAAGTCAGCAAACCGTGGTGATATTTGCGGTGTATCGGTTCGTGCGCAATATACTTCAAGGTATCGTTCATCCACCCCATGTTCCATTTATAACCGAACCCCAAACCGCCGGCTGAAACCGGACGCGAAACCATTGGCCATGCAGTTGATTCCTCCGCACAGGTAATAACCCCCTTAGCTTGCGAATAAACCATTTCATTCATTTTGCGAATAAAAGCAATTGCCTCTAAATTTTCATTACCACCATAAACATTCGGTATCCATTCGCCGTTTTTACGTGAATAATCTAAATACAACATAGAAGCAACCGCATCAACGCGCAAACCATCAATATGAAATTCTTTTAACCAATACAAAGCACTGGCACACAGCAAATTGCAAACTTCAGTACGCCCATAGTTATAAATTTTTGTTCCCAAGTCCTTATGTTCTCCCTTACGTGGGTCTGCATGTTCATATAAGCATGTTCCGTCAAATTCAACCAAGCCATGACCATCTTTCGGAAAATGCGCCGGAACCCAATCCATAATCACGCTGATACCGGCCTGATGAAATTTATCAATCATATAACGAAAATCATCCGGTGTTCCAAAACGTGAAGTTGGTGCAAATAAACCGGTAATTTGATAGCCCCATGAAGCATCAAACGGGTGCTCACACAATGGTAGAAATTCCACATGCGTGAACCCCATATTACTTACATATGGCACTAATCGATCTGCCATCTCACGATAGCTCAAAAATTCACGACCATCACCTTTACGACGCCAAGAACCTAAATGTACCTCATAAATTGACATCGGTTTATCGTAGGTATTGCATGTTTCACGATACTTCATCCAATCGGCATCTTGCCATTGATAATGGTTGATATCATACACAATTGAAGCTGTTTTCGGTCGTACTTCCGAATATGTTGCCATCGGATCAGCTTTCGATAGAATACAATTATCTTGCGTTTTAATTTCAAATTTATAATATTCGCCTTCAACCAATCCCGGAATAAAAATATCCCAAATACCACAGCTTATATGCTTACGCATAACGTGCGTTCGTCCATCCCAATTATTAAAGCTGCCAACTACTGAAACGCGCTTAGCATTCGGCGCCCAAACTGCAAACCCAACACCTTTAACACCGTCAACTTCGACAATATGCGCGCCGAGTTTCTTATATATCTCGCGGTGATTACCTTGAGCAAATAAATATTCATCAATATCACCGACTATTGAGGCAAAACGATACGCGTCTTCCTGCTCATACGTATGTCCCTGATCGTTAACTATGCGAAATTTATATTTAAAATCTGTTGTTACATTGAAGTTAATTTGAAAAAATCCGCGGTCATCAAGCCGGGCCATTTGCCCTAAATTTTTTCCTTTTACATCAATTACCTCAATTGACTTCGCAAATGGATTGAACGCCCGGATAAAAATTTTTTTACTACCTTTATCTCGGTGAATTCCCAAAACAGCAAAAACATTACCATGATCACCATTAATGATAGCATCGATTTCCTCTTGTGGTAACAGATTTTCCATAATTTACTCCTTTATACAAATCGCAAAATAATACTTGTTTGCTCACATTAAAACTATCCTTTATATCTATACCGTTTTCTCTTTAAATTTGCAAGCAAAATAACATATATTAACCAAAGACTTTTCTTGCGGATTTTATAATTTTGTATAAAAAGCATGTTATATAAATGGTAATATTAACATTTTTTGAAATTTAGGGTATTGACGCATATAAAAAATATAATATACTAGTGGTCGTAAAAAGAAACATAATTGATATATTTTTTATTTTGGAGAAAAAGAATGACTACAAAAAAATATAACGAAGAAAACATCAGAGTTGCTGCTTACTATAACTGGAAAAATGCCGGTTGCCCAAGTGGTAATGATGAATATTTTTGGAACCAAGCAATTAACCAACTGTATGGTTCTAGTAAAACTTCTTCTTGCAGCTGCAAAAGAACAACTAAAAAAAGTACAACAGCAAAGTCAAGCGCCAGCAAGTCTGCAACGAAGACAACATCTAGCGCTAAAATCAGTACAGGCATGAGTACAAATACAAATAAGAAAACTTCTTCTAAATAATTGAAAGTTTTCTGCGAAAAATATCCGTTTTCTCGAGCGGATATTTTTTGTTTTTAAATTTATACACAATATTATATCATTTTTTATCAGAGTATTTTGTTGACACAAAAAATCAGATAGATGTTAAAAATATTTCTTTGTTATATACATTAAAGGAGCAATTTTTTTACCTTCCGTTTGTGTTAGCGATGGCTCATCAATAAATTACAATCCGGAAAGTTCTGCTCTGATCTTCATGAGAATTTTTCCCATGCGATTCTGTGTACTTCCCTCTCCAAATCCGCATTTATAGCACACAACACAAGACTTTATTAGAACATCTTTTTTCGTAGCTTTTAACATTTCCGCTGCTTCTAAATTTTGCATAAATTTAGCCCGCATTCCTTTTTCCATAATATTAAATTTATTTTTATCAAAATCCACTCTGCGATTTATTTTATATTCAGGTGTTTTGGTTATAAGACGCGCCTCATCCGGATTTTTTAGGTTCATAATTGTATGAAAACGTTCATCAGATGCGTAAAATTTCATGGCTTGATAATAATGTTCAACAGTAGGAAAAATATAAAACTTTCCATCGACTTCCATCTTTATGGGAAATTTGGCATAAGGACTTAAAAACCACCATTTTCCAATCGGTAAACAAAATCTGATTTCTGCGACCATTTTCACCTCTTCTGTACCTGCTTCAATGTATAGATGATAAAACTATCCTTGTCAATGCAAGCGATAAGTTAATGAGTGCATAGAATATGATCATGTGCTATTTTTGCAACACCCACTTAAATATATCTGCGTCTCTGCACAAAATTAAAGTTTTCAGCACACAAAAAAGGATTTTTCAATATGGTCGCAACCGCCTGAAAAATCCTTCTTTATTTAACAATTAAATAATATAAAACTATTTGACTTCTTCGTAGTCGGCATCAACCACGTTGTCATCTTTTGGTGCTTCAGAAGATGAAGTACCGGCAGAAGCACCTTGCTCAGCACCGGCAGCTCCACCTTGAGCCTGCTGAGCCTTATACATTGCTTCGCCAAGTTTCATTGAAGCTTGCATCAAGGCTTCGGTTTTAGCCTTAATATCTTCCAAGTCATCTTTTTCAATGCTTGCTTTAACCGCTTCAACTGCACTTGTAATGCTACTCTTTTCTGCTTCCGAAACCTTATCGCCAAATTCTTTGAGGTTTTTCTCAACTTCATGAATCAAGCCTTCGGCGTGATTCTTTGCTTCAACCAATTCTTTCTTTTGTTTATCGGCTTCAGCGTTAGCTTCGGCGTCTTTCACCATCTTATTGATTTCATCTTCGCTCAAACCGCCTGATGCTTGAATACGAATAGCCTGTTCTTTGTTCGTTGCCTTATCTTTAGCCGAAACATTCACAATACCATTAGCGTCAATATCAAACGTTACCTCAATTTGCGGCATACCGCGCGGTGCCGGTGGAATGCCAACCAAATCAAACTGCCCCAAAAGCTTATTATGCGCGGCAATTTCACGCTCACCTTGGAACACTCGAATCGTCACCGCCGTCTGTCCGTCTTCAGCTGTTGAGAACACTTGGCTCTTACGGGTTGGAATGGTGGTATTGCGATCAATTAAACGTGTAAACACACCGCCCAATGTTTCAATACCAAGTGACAACGGCGTTACATCAAGCAGTAACACATCTTTAACATCACCCATCAAAACACCGCCCTGAATTGAAGCACCAACGGCCACAACTTCATCCGGATTAACACCTTTGTGCGGTTCTTTACCGAAGATTTCCTTAACTTTTTCTTGAACTTTTGGCATACGCGTCATACCGCCCACCAAAATAACTTCGCTGATATCGCTCGGCTTCAAACCGGCATCAGCCAAAGCCTTTTGGCACGGACCGGCAGTTTTTTCAATTAAGTCTTCAACGAGTGATTCTAACTTAGCGCGTGTCATCTTTATATTTAAGTGTTTCGGACCGCTGGCATCAGCCGTAATAAACGGTAAATTAATTTCCGTTTGGGTTGTTGAAGAAAGCTCAATTTTAGCTTTTTCGGCTGCTTCTTTCAAACGTTGCAAAGCCAGACGGTCATTGCGCAAATCAATGCCTTGTTCTTTTTTGAATTCATCAGCTAAATAATTAACAATACGCTGGTCAAAGTCTTCACCACCCAAGAATGTATCACCGTTGGTGGCTTTTACTTCAAACACACCGTCGCCGATTTCCAAAATTGAAACATCAAACGTACCGCCACCCAAGTCATAAACAACAATAGTGCCGGATGCTTTTTTATCCATACCATAAGCTAATGCCGCAGCTGTCGGTTCGTTAATAATACGTAACACCTCTAAACCGGCAATTTTACCGGCATCTTTAGTGGCCTGACGTTGTGAATCGTTAAAATATGCCGGCACGGTAATCACGGCTTTTTCAACCTTTTCGCCTAAATAACTTTCGGCATATTCTTTGATTTTTTGCAACACAATTGCTGAAATTTGCGACGGTGCATATTTTTCGCCTTTAGCTTCAACCCAAGCATCGCCGTTATCACCGGAAATAATTTTAAACGGTGAATGTTCCTTAAATTTTTTCACTTCATCGGAATCATAACGACGACCGATTAAACGCTTAATGGCAAACAATGTATTTTCCGGATTTGTCACCGCCTGACGTTTTGCCGGATAGCCCACCAAACGTTCGGTATCTGTAAATGCCACCATCGATGGTGTGGTGCGTGCACCTTCCGAATTTTCCAACACTTTTGCCTCTTTGCCTTCCATTACGGCAAAGCAAGAGTTGGTTGTACCTAAATCAATACCAATAACTTTATTACTCATTTTTTTAAACCTCCAAAATTCATTTCTAAAGGTGTATATAGGAAGCTGATTTTTATTCTGCAAGAGTTAGAACAATTTTTTTGCATATTTTCTTTGTTTTATATATATAGCACAACAAAAACTTGTTTTTTGAATTTCGAAAGTTTATAATTAGCCTATAAAAATAACCCAAAGGAGAAAAATTATGATCTTAGAAGCAATTGATAAAGACGGCAACTTAATTGAATTTAATGAAAAAAATCTGCGCGGCAAAACAACCATTTTATATTTTTACCCTAAAGACAATACTTCCGGCTGCACTCAAGAAGCGTGTGACTTTCGCGATAATATGAACCGCTTGCTGGCCCATGCTGATGTTATCGGAGTCAGTCCGGACAGCATCGCTTCGCACCAGAAATTTCAACAAAAACAAAACCTAAATTTCACCTTGGTTGCCGATGTTAATCACGAATTAGCCGAGCAATTCGGTGTATGGAAAGAAAAATCAATGTACGGGCGTAAATATATGGGTATCGAACGTTCTACATTCATTATTGATACACAAGGAAAAATTGCTAAAGAATGGCGCAAAGTTAAAGTTAGCGGTCATGTTGATGAAGTTATAACTTTCTTGAAAAATATTTAAAATCAAATTGTTAAATTAATAATCCTTGCATTTTTTGCTTATTTTTGCAATGTTGTTAATTTAAAAAAAGATAAAGCACCTTTTTTTAAGGTGCTTTATCTTTAAAGAAGTTTTCTAAGTTCCTCTGCCAGCTCCGATTCTGTCTTTTCGAGCTCAACCAGCAAATTTCCCAACTGTTCTTTTTCCAATGCTGTTAAATCCTTTTGCACTGGAATAAGCTGGCGAACAGCTTTCACAAGACCAGCCTTGATTTTTTTAGTAGCCTCCGTGGTTCCATGGTGTCCACAGAGGATCTTTACAGCTAAGATCAATCCACACATAAAAAATATATAATTATATTCTATCTTCGCAAAAGTATAATCATTCTTATGGTATTCGTCAAGTAAAAAAAACGGATATCTGTTTTTTTGCAAATTTTAAACAGTATCCGTTTTGTATTTTAGTTATTAAGAAGATAGTTTTTATCTCAACATATCATTAATTTTATTTGACTGAATGCGCTGGATAATCTCCGGCGTAATATCTATAACATTTGGTGTAAAAGCACTGATTGATTGCTTACTAAAAATAGTAGAGGTGTTTTTTTCCTGAGCAATTTGTGCTAAATTTTCATTAATTTGCGTTGTAATACTTTGCAAGGTATCATTATATTCTTTTATCATATCATCGCGTTTATTTTTTAGGGAATTTAAATAAACATCAGAAAAATCAGCCTGAACATTAGCTTCTTTTAATGAAGATATTTTATTTTGGGCGGTTATGACTTCATGATTCAAAATATTGACTTTAGCTTCAAATTCGGCATTTAATTCATCAACTCGAAGACCGCGCAGAGTTTCTTGTAAATCATAGATATAAACCTTACGAACATCTTCTAATTGCCGTCTTAACTGATTTGTTATTATAATTTGATACACAAAAGCAATACTAAGTAAAATAATAAAAACGCCTAAAATCCAAGGCATTATTGATTTCTTCTTATTGGTTTGATAGTAATTGATTGTCATTTTTTCTATACCCTATATCCCAAACAAGGTCTATGGAGAGAAAAATCTCTCCATAAACCCTTTTCTATCTTCATATTACCAAGAATATGTTACACCCATACGGTAGATATTCTCAGCTGAATCGCCTCCCCAAGCTGCACCGATGTTAAGCATCAAGTTGTCTGTCAACCAGTGGTAAGCACCAACAGCTGCTGCAGTATGTCCAGAGTACTCACCCGTACCAATCGAGAGTTGGGTATCGCCAACAGCACGAGCATTAGGTGCTAACGCCGACATAGCTGCCATTGAAGCCATTCCTGCTTGGAATTCCTTACGTAATTTTCTATAACGATTATGTAAGGTATTAACTGCCGGAATAACCGTATTTTGTGTATAATCATACAAATTACCAAGATGCGTATCTAAGTTTGTGATTGCATCAGTAACTGATGTATCAATTGCCTCACCCATTGCATCTCTATTTGTTGCATACATAGCTTCACGTAATCTTGCCACATCACCAACTGTTGTGTTGAGGGCTGCGATGTTCTGGTTCACAGTATTCGTACCCGATACACCATTGATATAATCATATTTCGTGTTGCCTTCTTCATCAGTACCATTTTCAACTTTGAGTTGATCTGCCGTACCAATATGCGAAGCAACGTAAGAAATCGAATCGCTAACATTCAGCTTATCATCGCCGGTTGGCATTGTATAGTTGATGGTTCTATCAGCAAACTTACCGCCTTCTGCATAGCCATCAAAGCTCATACTATTTCTATCACCAATTGCCAAATCAATCGCCGTCAAGTGATGTTCAACTGTTCCTTCAGTCGATAAATTACCATTGTAATTATCTCCGAGCTTATCTGCCAAGCCATGGATGGTCCCTAATGTAGCATCAATGTTATTTAATGCTTCAACAACCGTGGTTGGAACAGTATCTGTACCATTACTTAAGTTCTTGTATGCATTACCGTCACTGTCGGTCATTGTACCCAGTTTAGACATATTGCCCAAGGTCTTATTGATGGCAACTATATTAGCATTGACTGACTTATCGGCCGATACGTCATTATACTGATAGTCATTTTCCCCATCGGTAAAGACTTGCGCCGAACCTATATTATTACTAATAGTACTGATGGCTGCTGTAATAGTGGCCACATCAACCATACCATAGTTAGATTCAGCGTCTTTATTAACAGATACAGAACCCGTCCAATCACCAACAGCCGTATCAACACGAGACAGATTTTGATCTAATGCTGCCAAATTATCAGAAACCGAACGTGCTGTCGTCTTTGCTGCTGCGCTGTCATAATCTGCATCAGCAACATACTTTAGATTACTGTCATTAGATACACCGTCAATCATCGTATTGCCAAGTGAACCAATCGTGCCATCTAAAGCATTCAAGGCATCGACAACTGTCTTCGTGTTATCATCAAAATGACCATTTTCTTGATTGAGATCACTCATGTCACCGATGACTTCATTCGTTGCACCAATCTTATCGTTTAATGTCGACAATTGATGTGCAACACTAATATCTGTTTCACCAGCTTCTAAGACACCTGTACCGCTCAAATTACCGATTGCTTGGTCAAGCTTTTCAAGATTTGCAGCAACCGTGTTGTTCGCATCAAATGAACCTCCATAAATATTGCCTTGTGTCTCATCAGACATCTTGCCAATCATATCACCTAATGCTTCAACATTAGCTGTTAGGGTTGCATTGGTATCAATGTTGGTATGTTCACCATTCCAAGATGTACCAACATGATCTTCCATTGCACTAACGGCATCATCTAAGCTGGTCAAGTTTTCAGCAACACTGTCATCCTTATCTAAATGTCTGCCATCTGCCAATTCACCGATTGTCTGGTCTAATGCCATTAAGTTTTGAGTAACTGTATCAGACTTCGTTATATTAATAACTTTTTCGCTATCCGTATAATTTCCGGATGGATCTTTAGCAAAGTCACCTATTCTCTTAACTTCATTATCCAAGTTCTTCAAATCTTGGGCTACTGATATACCACCCAAATATCCACCATTAGATGTTGTTGTTTCAAGTTCACCTACCTTATCACCTAAATTCTCAAGATTTTCAATCACACTAAAGCGTTTTTCGATATTAGCGTGTTCTTTGACCGGATCATATTGACCAACCAAATCAATTACTTCCTTGCTCTTATCTCCCCAGTCTTGGATTAACGTATTGAGTGCAGCGATATTCTTGTTAACCGAGTAAGAATTCTTAATACCTCCCTCAACTGTCAAACCAAGATCATCTGCATCACCAATATTAGATGCAATCTGACTAATTGCTGTCGATAAAGTCTTTCCTTGAATACCTGCTTCGCTATACAATACACCCATTCCGTTCGTTATTGCCGATCTATCACCAATCGCCGCATCCAAACTCATCAGATTATCAGCAACCGTATTTCTGACACCAAAGTCATCAGCGTCATTCAAGTTGCCATAATTTCTTGTAATCTTACCTAAATTGGTTGTTACAGTATCGCCCAAAGCATCTATATTCTGCTGCAGAACAATATCGGCGTCTTTGCGTTCACTTTCTTCAGTATCAATATTAGATTGCAATACTTCTTCCGCTGTTTGCGCACGAGATACTTCTGCTGCTAAATTCGTGGTTAACTCACCTTCAGCCGCCGTTGCACGTGTTACTTCATTACCTAACGCCGTATCTACTTTCGTAATTGCTTGTGTTAAGTTGATCGAACCACCGGCATAACCTGTGTAACTGTAGCTGTTAAATGTTTCAACATTACCTTCAGCTGCCGTTGCACGAGATACCTCTGCTGCTAAGTTCGTCGTTAACGTATTCTCTGCTGCCGTCGCACGTGTTACTTCTGCCGCTAAGTTCGTCGTCAACGTACTCTCTGCATTTTGCGCACGCATCACTTCATTTGCTAAGTTTGTCGTTAACGTATTCTCAGCTGCTGTTGCACGTGTTACTTCATTACCTAACGCTGTATCAACTTTCG
>ONQU01000046.1 GCA_900320035.1 uncultured Rhodospirillaceae bacterium
AGGCTTATACCCTAACTCTTTCAGCGCTTCCATATATGGTTTGATATCTTTACCGGTATAAATCATCGTAGTTTCATCCGGAGATTCCTCAGGCGTTCCTGCCGGCAAACCTGTATCTACCAAAATTACTTCAGTTCCTGTATCAATCACATAGTTCTGAAGACCTGAGCGATATTTCATATTGGCATCAAACTTATCCGCACCATTTTCACCACCGAAAGCAAAAGGCTGTGTCATAAATCCATTATTTCTGAATTTTACTGCTTGTATCTTCATATCATAGTTCCTTTATAAGGTACTATATTAACTTTACAGCCATTCAGCAACCCATTTCTTCAACTCGTTTTCAGAAACACCGGAAGAAAATTTTTTACCGTTTAAAACTTTGGCTTGTGGAGCAAGTGATTGCATAATTTTGCCGGAATCACCAATATCGCTACCACCGGAAGTTGCAAACGGAATAACCGTTTTACCGGAAAAATCATAACTCTCCATAAATGTATCAATAATAGAAGGTTCGCGATACCACCAAATCGGAAAGCCCACAAATATCACATCGTATTTATTCATATCTGCCACTTTACCTTTAATCGCCGGACGGCTTGATTTATCAGCCATTTCCACTGAACTGCGGCTTTGTTTGCTGTGCCAATTCAAATCAGCATCCGTATATGGTTGTTCCGGTTTAATTTCAAACAAATCACCTCCCGTTGCGGTTGCTAATTTCTCGGCCACACCAGCGGTTGTTCCGGTTGCACTGAAATAGGCTACCAATACTTTTTTAGCTGTCATATTATTTTCCTCCGCTTTTACATTAAAACTTATTAAGAATATTAAACTCATTAAAAGTAACGATAAGATCTTTTGCATCATATTTTCCTTTACTTCTATTTGCTTATATTTTTTACATATGCGACGATTTGTTCAGTTGTCATACCGAGTTGTTCTAAAAGTTCTTGCGGATTGTAGCGATCATAGAATTCTTTTTTCAAACCATAGGTCTTTACTTTCATATTTTTATCCGCATAAAAAGCTGCCACTTTCTGACCGAAACCACCATCAATAATACCATCTTCCAAGGTAATAACCAACTGATGATTTTTCATTAAATCGGAGAGCAATTGTTCATCAATACCTGATGCAAAACGCGGATTAATAAGGGTTGGGATAAAACCAAGTTCTGATTTAACTTTTTCAGCCACATCTTCACCGCGCTGATAAAAATCACCAAGTGCCAAAATTGCAACTTTCTCACCGGCTTGTTCAACCTTAAAGGTGTTAATTTTGTCATAATCTTTGTCTGCCGGACGAGATGTTACCATATTTCCCGGCATCATAATCATCACCGGATGATTTTTCTGATCCACCGCCCAGTCCAGCATATTTAAATATTCATCTTTTGAAGTCGGTGCCAAAACCACCAAATTCGGAATAGTTGAAAATGCCGCCATCGTAAAAATGCCCAAGTGTGTCACATCGGTCAAGCTGTCAAACGATGCAAAATTCAACACTATTGTCACCGGATTGTTGTTGATACACACATCTTGTGAAATCTGATCATAAGTGCGCTGAATAAAAGTCGAACCGGTAAAGACCAACGGTTTTCCCCCTGCCTTAGCTATGCCGGAAGCCATAGCAATGGCATGTTCTTCAGCAATACAAACATCTATATATTGCTTCCCTAACTTCGCCCGCAAATCAGGTGTTAATCCTCCCAAAGCCGGCATTGACGGGGTAATGGCTACAAAATCTTTATCTTGTGCGGCTTTGTTCATAATATACTGGGCAGTTAGGTTGGTATAACTCTCTGCAGGAAATCTGATTTTTGCCTCACCGGTTTCCCGCTTAAATGGTAAACACCAGTGCCAAGCCTCACGATTTTCTTCCGCCGGCTGATAGCCCTTCCCTTTTTGCGTATTGATATGAACAACAATCGGATGGTCAATATCTTTGACCTTTTGCAAAACCCCAATCATGGCCTGAATATCATTACCATTTTCTTCATAAATATAGTCCAAACCCCACGCCTTGAAGAAATTGTTTGCAGCTTTTCCTTTTGTTTCACGCAGTTCGGTCAAATTTTGATAGAGACCGCCATGAACCTCAGGAATAGATTGCTGATTATCATTGACAATGATTATTAAGTTTGATTTTAATTCTGAACCAACAAAATCCAAGGCTTCTAGAGCTTCTCCGCCTGACAAAGAACCATCACCTATAAGCGCAATAACATTTTCTTTTCCGCCTTTCAAATCTCTGGCTTTAGCCAAACCGCTTGCGAGCGAAATAGAAGTTGACGTATGTCCGACATTAAACAAATCGTGTTCACTCTCATTAGGATTGCTATATCCGGAATCATCTTTAAAACACTCTTCGTTGATATATCCGTTTTTGCGTCCTGTTAGCATTTTATGCGGATAACTCTGGTGCGACACATCAAAAACAAACTTGTCCCGTGGAGAGTCAAAAACATAGTGCATAGCAATTTCTGTTTCCACTATCCCGAAGTTTGGTCCGAAATGTCCACCGATTTTAGTCAGGCGATTAAATAGAGCCTCGCGAATATCCTGCGCCAGTGTTTCCAATTGTTCGGCTCTAAGTTTTTTCACATCTGCCGGAGAATTGATAGTCTTTAAAACATCATACATATTCTACCTCATTTGATATTGTTAACAAAAGTATTTTTAGTATATATATAATCATCATCAACAGAAACATTTAAAGCAAGCATTTTTTTGTGTTATCAAGAGTAATTTATATAATCATAATGTCACATTTCCATAAATATATTTATAGAGCATAAGAAGCAGAAATGAAGGTATTGATTGAAACATTAAACAACCGCAAAGGCTATAAATTCTTTGAAAACCGTGAGGACTTTTCTCAATACGCCGACAGGCGGATTGGCAGACCGGCAATGCCGGAATGCGAAGTGTTGGAAAACAAACTGTTCTATATCTTCAGACAACAGAAAAAGTTAAAGAAAGCAAAGCAATACGAGGCTTTAATATACGCCGCAGGCAGAGTCTATGAAGCCTATGGCGCCATCAGAAGATGTATAAAGCAAAAACCGCCACGGTTTCGTAGTGGTCAGACAGGTAAATTTCATAAGGATTATTTTCTAATTGGTTGTCTTTTCTGTGTTCTCTTTGGTTGAATAGTCTTCTTGTGCTGGTGGGCGTAAAATGTATCCGCCGTTATCAAGCAGAAGACTTGCTACATCAAATTCCAAGTGATTTAATGCTGACATCAATGGTGTTTCCATTCTGATATTCGGGCGATTGACATCAATTCCTTAAAAAACATTTATTTCATCAAATGAGATCAGCGTTCCTTTTGCGATGTTTGCAAATGATACGCTTTTTGCGCTTCAATATTACACTTTTTTTCAACATCAGGTATCTTTTCAAATTTCCGAATACTTTTGCAAATTTTTTCCCAAACTTCCGGTGATCGATCCAATAATATCGGCTCCCAAAAATTAGGTACTTCTAAAGCCATTTCTTCACTTAAATGTAAACCGGAGCGATTATTTAAAGTTGATGATACAGAAACCTCATTTTGCTTGAGTGTAAATGCATCCCTAACCTCTTCAACCTCTGCCGTCGGAAATATTGCAAACATATATTTTTGCATCAAATCATTTTTTGCAATCAACTGAAATTTTTCTGCTGGTTTAAATGGTACATTGTTATCATCATACCCGTTTATTTTTGTACGTAAATCCATACCATCAAGCGAATATATCTGTTGCAATATACTTTCATAAGTCGCATTAGAAACATATTTATCCCTCTGTGGTATGGTAAAATAATCATACTCGGAAACAACTTTCTTGAAACTTTGATCATGACATACGTCATGCATAATGTGATTGTAATGTTTTTGTATCAACTGCGGATTATTTTCCAAATATTCCGAATGGAAATTCTGAAGTTTGAATTTAAGTTGTTCAGCAATCAAAATATGTTGAAAACACTCCGACCGTTTATCTATGGCAACAGAATCTAAAAGATGTATCTGACTGCTGACCTGATCGAAAATCGGCTTTTTATACTTACGTAATGACACAATTTCACTTAACTTTTGAGCAAGATCAACATTCTCACTGTAAACAGGTACATCTTCCGACATATATTCCGCAAAATTTACCCCGCCTATTGTATACATATAATTACGCACATAGTTGTAATTTTTCTTACTGTCATCAACAAAACCAAACTGTTTTAAATACGATTGAAAATATGAATATGAATTGGATTTATAATACGAATAAAACTTATCAAGCCACATTTTATACGTGCCATTGGCAATTAAAGTCCATTCTTTTTGACGTGCCTCCGGCGAATTATCAAACGGATTGATTTTGCCATCTTGTAATGCTTTAAAATAAAAACCGAATACACCGTTACGATAAGCATCAATAATCTTTTTCTTGTCGGTTGCTGCCATATATTCATAACGTGTTGTCAATAATTGTGCAATATTGGCACTGATTTCTTCATGCATACACAAACGAAAATACTCTTCCGGTTTGAATAATAATTTTGTACGATACCGTATTTGATAGTTATGCAAATGCCATTGCTCATGAACAAAATTCATCAACTGCATTCTATATTTATCGGAATTAGGTACAAAAATACGGATAATTTTTCCCATAGAATGATATAACAATCCTCTCGATGCACTGCTCAGCGTATCGACACGATACAAAACATTGTGCACCGGATGATCAATGGTCTTGGTTTTTTCTTTTGACTTTTTATTGTGCTTTAATATTTCTTTCTTTTGTTTGGCAATTTTTTGTTCCTTTAGATAACGATTGTCATCACCGACAATAGCCCCTACACACAGACCGAAGGCAATCACTGCAATTGCATGTTTCCACCCGAAAGGAAAAATATTTTTATTCTGTTTTGCCATATATACCTCTGTATTAAAAGTATCATATTAAACATTTTTTGTCAATCATAATATTATGATTTAAATATTTTCTATGGCAAATTTAAAACAAACACCTACCGCTCCCAAAAACAAACTTTAAGAACAGCCTTCTCAAATCCATACTATATGAGATTTCTTTAATATGGGTATTACTATTTCAAGCGCGGTTTATTTGGCACCGGTATTTCGTTTGTTTCCGGCTTAAAAGTTGTGTTAGGTTCCCAAACTTGATTGCGACCAATAAAGGCGATTTTTCCCCGAACAATCAGCTTATCACCGTCACGCCACAAATCACAATCATACACTTTACCTTTTTTCGGATCTAAAATTTCTCCATTGGTATATTTATTTTCTTCTTTTTCCATATCCCAAATAATATCCAACCCTTTAATCAATGGTTCGTCCGGTAATTTGGCTACAGCCTGCTTATTTTGAAACAATTCCACCACACGACCGTAAATTTTTCCCTGATATTCATAAATTTGCACAACACTTTTTGCTGTGTTCGTTTCATCGTCAATGGTGGTCCAATATCCCACAACATCATCTCCGGCCCAAACTGGACGTGACATAAATATCATCATTAGAAACAGTATTTTTTTCATCTTAATCTCCTTTTTTCTTCCCATCTTTCTAACACATAAAAATTTTATTTTCAAGATTAGTTTTAAATCTATCTATTGCAAGCTCTTATAAAAGATACCATCGGCCTTAAAATATTAGAAAAGAATATTGGAGCCGAAAATATAAGATAATTTTATTTATCATTTTCAGCAAAAAAAAACGGCCCCGGAAAAATCGGAAGCTGTTTTTTGTTGTCACATCAACTTATTCATCAATATCGATACCAAGTTTTTCTGCTTCTTGAATATATAAATTAATAGTATCAATTATTGATTTCACATTACCATTAGGCAAAACTTTATACAATTCATACGGAAGGTAAACATGCTTATCTTTGCTAATTTGCTCAATAACCCTAGCTTTCCCTAAAATCAAATAAAAATCCTTTTCAAGGTTTTTTCCACCTAACTCGTCATCAGTCAAACTGTCTAAGAAACTTTTTGTTTGCTGATTTTTAGCCACTTTGTTTATTGCTGTTCTAACATCCTGAATTGTGATTTTTTTCATAATTATGTAATATTAAAATATTTAAATAATAAAAATTCAAAGGCGCAGTGTATCACCACCATGATATTTTTCAAGGATAAAATTAAAAAAAATGTTTATAAATTTATCTTAAATGCCTTTAAAATTTTAGGCAGCAACAGCCTTAAGTTCAGCTAAAACTTCTTTTTTCAAAGTCACATTATCAATTTTACCTGTCGCCGACATTGGAATTTTATCTTTATACAACACAATTCGCGGCAAATATAATTCCGGATAACCATTTTGCTTGATAAAATCGTGGAGTTTATCAATTGTCAGTGTCTTTTCATTAGTAACCACCACAATTTGTTCTCCTTTGTGTTCATGCGGAATCGCAACAACCCCGCAACAAAAATCTTCTCGACCACCAAAAGCCTTGTTAATCATGGCTTCAACGGCCCGTAGTGATACCATTTCGCCGCCGATTTTAGCGAAGCGCTTAATTCGGTCTTTAATGCTTATAAAGCCGATTTCATCAATTTCAACCACATCGCCGGTATGATACCAACCGTCTTCCGGCGGCACCAAAACGCCCGGATTATCAGCCAAAATATAACCAGCCATAACATTCGGACCTTTAACAACCAGTTCACCACCATCTTCAATGCCGTCAACTTTATCCAAACGACACTGCATACCCGGACATAGTTTGCCGATGGTACCAAATTTATTAAACACCATATTATTACCGGCTACTGCAGGTGAACATTCGGTCGTGCCATAAGCTTCCATTAAACGAACGCCCAAACGTTCATTTAAGATATTACGCGTATCAAGTTTCACCCCTTCAGCACCGGCATAGACTAAGCGCAAAGAACAGAAATCTAACGGATGTGAAATCTTTGCATAGCTACGGAAAAATGTATCGGTACCAATCATCACCGTTGCTTCTAATTCATACAGCAAATCACTGATAACACGAAAATGCAGCGGCGACGGATACAAAAATACCTTAGCCCCTTGGTAAAGCGCATAAAGCGTTCCTAAAACCAAACCGAAACTATGGAAAATCGGCATAGAGTTAAGCACCACATCAGTCCGATTAAGTGTTTCAAATGTGGCAATTTGCCAAACGTTAGAGATAACGTTGCGGTTTGATAAAACCACAGCTTTCGGCGAGCCTTCTGAGCCGGAAGTAAATAAAATGACAGCTCGATCATCAGGCGTAGCTTTATACGGAACATATTTAATTTTATATTGCAGAAATGCTAAAAGTTTGGCACCGATAGATATTTTTTTAGCTACTTCCTCTAAATAGCAAACTTCAATACCATTCTTCTGTATTTCTTCCACAACATCTTCAAGCCCGGCTTTTCTGATAAACATTTTAGAAGTTATTACTTTTTTAGCCAGCGTGCTTTTAAGACCACTGAGAATATTTTTTACACCAGCGCTAAAGTTAAGCATAACCGGAACTTGACCGTAGGCATTAAGGCCAAAAAAGGTGCAAATTGCCGCCACTGAGTTTGGTAACATAATCGCCACAGATTCTTGATGTGCTGCTCCTTTATGAAAATAACGCCCTAAAACATAAGATGCTAACATAATATCTTTAAAGCTCTTGGGTTTGCGCGTAATATCTTCCAAAACTTTCGGCCGCTTAAACCCAAAAGCCTTTTTGGCATGAATTTTCGCTGCTTTAATCAGCTGCGTAAATACCGTCAATTGCGGATTATACATCGCCTCAAAGGCTTGTTCGCGCATAATCATATAAATTTCATTGGAAATGTGATTACGTTGATGTCTTAATTCGTCCTTCAACTTCAACGGCCGCGGCGCATCAACTACAATTTTAACTTTAGGAAAATAACGATGCGGTAAACGTCCTCTGGTCTTAGAAAAATGGCAATACTGCAGACCGTTAATCCAAATTGGAATGACCGGAGAATCGGTTTTATCTGCCAACAACCCTGCTCCTTCATAAATTTTCATAATATTACCATTGGTTGTCATCCGACCTTCCGGAAACATAACACACAGCCGACCGGAATTTACTTTGGCAATTAGTTGTTTCAAATCTGGTACATCAATATTACCATATTCCATTATATCTGCCGTTTTCATAAAAAAACGCACCCAATAGCTGCGATACAGTTGTCCTTGCAATGCAAAAACCGGATTTCCCGGTAAAAAGGCAAATAAAACAATAGGATCAACATAAGATACGTGGTTAGAAATGTATAAACCCTTGGTTGGCAGTTTCGATAAATCAAACCGCATTTCAAATTTAACCTTAAAAAGTCTGAAAAAACAACGCAAACAAAAACGTACAACATCACGCATCATGGTTTTATTCTCCTTATAGAAAACATATGAGTAAGTATATTATGCAAAAAAAAGCATGTAAAGTAAATTTATAAATCTGCATACAGAAAACGTCGTTTTTTTTAAAATAATATATTTCTGATTTAAATGACTGTTTTGACGTCTAAATTCATTCGACTTAATAAAAACAACAATATTTTTTATTGTAAATTTGCAAATTAATTTATTCGTATCTCAAAGCATTAATTGGATTTAATAACGAAGCCTTGTAGGCCGGAAAAAAGCCGAACAGCAAGCCGACAATACCGGAAAAACTAAACGGCAGCAATACATAAAATGTCGATAAAACCGCTGAAATTGACGTAAACAACGGTAAAACCAAAGCTCCGATAATTCCAAATGCCACGCCGATTAATCCGCCAATCAGTGATAGAATCAGAGCTTCCATCAAAAATTGCCACCTTATATCCCAACGTTTTGCCCCAATTGCCATCCGAATACCGATTTCCCGCGTGCGCTCGGTTACTGAAACCAACATAATGTTCATAATGCCAATCCCACCAACCAAAAGAGAAATCGATGCAATAGAACCCAATAAAATTGTCATAATCTGGGTTGAGGATTGCATCATATCCATAAATTGCGTTAAATTCATAATGGTAAAATCATTTTCCTTATTTAGGCCTAAATTATGCCGTTGCCGCAGTAATGCCGCAATTTCTTCCTGCGAAGTATAGGTATCTTCGGCATGATAAGCCTGCAACATAATCATATTAACCATATCCGGAAATTGGGTGCCGGAAACTTTTTTTTGCACCGTCGAAAGCGGCAAATAAATCATATCATCTTGGTCTTGCCCCGGACCGCTCTGCCCGCGTGCTGTCAAAGCACCAATTACCGTGAACGGAATTCCTTTCACGCGCACCGTCTTCCCTAACGGATCAATATCACCGAACAATTCTTTAACCACGGTTTGCCCCAAAATAGCCACCTTATTGGCATTTTTTAAATCAGCTTCAGAGAAAAAGCGACCATACGCCAAATCCCATTCTTTAATTTCAAAATAGCGATTATCGGTACCAACAATACTGGTTGCCCAGTTGGTATTACCATATACCAACTGACCGCTGTCATTTACCACCGGTGCCGCCAGATAAATTGCCGCTATTTTTTCCTCAATAGCATTGGCATCGCCATTTTTAAGCGTCGGTTGCGAACCATGCCCCATCCGCGCCCCACCCGATGTACTGGAACCGGAGCGAATCATAATTAAATTCGTTCCCATTGAGCGCATTTCATTTTGCAACGATATTTGCGCACCATTACCGATTGAGAGCATCACAATCACCGCCGCCACGCCAATAATAATACCCAAACTGGTTAGCACCGAGCGCATCTTATTAGCTTTAATCGCCCGTACGGCAATTTTGGTAATGGTCTGTAATTCTATCATTTCCCTGTCCTTTTTTCATTTTGCTTATCGCTGTGAATTTCGCCATCGACAATTTTAATAATTCGCTTAGCATACAGCGCAATATCTTCTTCGTGCGTCACCAAAATAATCGTGCGTTTAAATTCTTGATTAAGCTTGGTAAACAGGGACATAATTTCCACGCTCATTTTCGTATCCAAATTACCGGTCGGCTCGTCAGCAAAAATAATCGGCGCATCGTTCACAATAGCTCTGGCTATTGCCACACGTTGCTGTTGCCCGCCGGAAAGCTGATTCGGTTGATGATGCATCCGTTCTTGCAAACCAACATTGGTCAGCGCCGTAATTGCTTTTCTGCGCCGCGTTTTATCATCTAAACCGGAATAAACCATCAGCAATTCCACATTTTCCAACGCTGAAGTGCGTGACAACAAATTGAATCCTTGAAATACAAAACCGATTTTGCGATTACGTATTTCTGCCAATTCATCAGCGTCTAAATTTTCTACATTTTGCCCGTCAAGCACATATTCACCCGTCGTCGGGATATCCAAACAGCCGAGAATATTCATCAACGTTGACTTACCAGAACCGGACGGTCCCATAATCGCTACAAACTCACCGGCTTTAATTTCTAAATCAATACCTTTTAAAATTTCTAAATCAAAGCCCTCAAGCGGATAACTTTTATGAATATTTTTCAGCTTTATCAACGTATCGGTCATTAACGCGGCATCCTCAAACGCATATTACTTTTTTCATTTTTAGCGCTACTTTTAGAAACAATGACTTTATCACCGGCTTGTAAGACATCTGAACTGATTTGCGTGTTATTATCATCACTTATACCCATTTTCACACTAATGCGTTGCGGCTTACCTTTTTGCAAAATCCACACACCGCGGTCAGCATAACGCTTGGCATTTTCGCCATCATCCATATAAAAACGCAAAGCTTGATTCGGCGCTAATAAAACATCTTTTTCATCAGCCGTAATAATCTCCACATTGGCTGTCATCCCCGGCTTAAGTTTCAATTCGCTGTTATCAATTTCAATCACCACCATATAGGTCACCACATTAGAAGTCGTCAACGCTTCATTCCGCACTTGCACCACTTTACCATGGAAATATTCATCAGCATAGCTGTCCACCGTAAAACGCACTTCCTGCCCATCTTTAACTTTGGCAATATCTGCCTCCGCCACCGTGGCTTCAATTTGCATTTTGGTTAAATCTTCCGCCACCGAAAATAGTTCCGGCGTTGAAAAACTGGCCGCCACGGTTTGCCCAACCTCAACCGCTTTAGAAATCACAATACCGTCCACCGGCGATTTAATTTCTGTATAGGAAAGCTCGGTTAAAGCCGAATTAAGCGCAGCTTGCGCCTGTTTAACCTGTGCCTCGTCAAGTATCAATTGTGCTCGTGCATTGTCATAATCACGCTCAGCTGCTTCCAAATCCTTTTCAGTAGAATATTTTGAGGCATTCAGCTTACTAATTCGATCCAAAGCCTTTTTATAATATTTAATATTATTTTCTTCCACCGCCACTTGTGCTTTGGCAATTTCCAATGCCGCTTCACGTTGTGCCACATTAGCCTTAGCATTATCTTGATCAATCAGAGCCAACAATTGCCCTTCTTTTACTTCCGAATTATAGTCCACATAAATTTCAGCAATACGCCCCGAGGCCTGTGTACCGATAGATACGGTGGAAAGCGGATTGATGGTACCGGAAGCCGTAATAATCGCCGTGATATCACCCATAATCAGCGGCTGTGTTTTATAAATTTGTGCATTTTTAGAGCCGAAAATACCGGTGAGCAGCCATAAAAACACCGCCATACCGATTAAAAGCGCCAACCACATTTTCCAACCCCATTGCCGCCAATTGACCTGCCCTATTTTATAGCGCAAACCACTCAATCGAGTACACATCTCGCATTTCATCACAACTCTCCTCTTCCAACTGCATCACAAATATATGAAATATTCACTATTTTGATGAATTACCGCCTTCACCATCTTCTTGCAATTTCTTGATTTTCTCCAAAATTAGCGGTGTTACATCAATCGTATATTTTGTATTAACGGCCATTGCTTTGTTGCGAAAAATAGTGTTAACACCCTGCTCAACTGCCACTTCACTCAACGCTTGATTAACATAAGCTAACGTTTGTTGCAAAGCATTCTGATAATCATCGGCTATTTTATCACGTTTTGCGAGTAATGAATTTAAATAAACATCTGAATATTCTGCCTTAACCTTAGATTTTTTCAGAGAATTTATCTTTCTTTGTGCAGATTTTACTTCATTATTTAATTTTTCTAACTCAAGTTCAAAATTCTTATTACGTTCTTCAATATTCAATTCTTGATAAATTTTTTCCACGTCACAAACATAGATTTTACGACTGTTAATAAACTCTTTTGCCACCTGCGTTTTAAGACTACCAATCTTTGTCGTTAATAATTCTTCTAATTGTTCATTTTTCTTTATTAAATTACTGTTTTGAATAACAATGCCAACAGTCAATAAAGCAAACAGCGTAATTTCTACAAGCATCCAAACCCACATTCTGCTTTTTTTTAACTCAATCTTTGCTGCCTGAACGTCACTAATGATCGACATTTTTTTCTTCAACGATTTTATGGTCTTAGATTCCTCCGATTTTATTTTATTTTTGGTTTTATCTTCATTTTTAACTTTAACTTCTTTTGTTTTACTCTTTGTTTTAACGTCTTTCATTTCTTTTCCTCTTTTGTTTTTTTATTCATCACTATACTTAAAAATATAGGGAGAGTTTCCCCTCCCTATATTTTCTTTTAAGCTCAGCTTACCAAGAATATGTAATACCCATACGACCGGTTGCTTCGTTATTATCCCAAGCAACACCTGCGTTGAATAACAAGTTTTCGGTAAACCAGTGGAAACCACCGATAGCTGCTGCAGTATGGCCCTTATAAGC
>ONQU01000030.1 GCA_900320035.1 uncultured Rhodospirillaceae bacterium
ATAAGCAGTAATGATAACAGGTACCGGAATCCCCGGTTCCATTTTTTGCGTTTGCGCATTAAATGCTTTACAAAATTCCATAATGTTCAAGCCTTTTTGACCCAAAGCAGGACCAACCGGAGGAGAAGGGTTAGCTTTTCCAGCGGGGATTTGCAGCTTGATTAATCCTAAAATTTTCTTTTTAGATTTAGCCATTTTAATACCTCTTTTCTTTTAAGGTTTTGTGGTCCGGCGATGGCTCGCCCGCCACAAAATTATATTAACACAAACAATCTGAAATTATCATATAACTTCAAATTGCTCGTTTGGTATATCACATAAAATCTAAAATGCAAGTTTTTTTTATTGATAAATTACAAATAAGGATTATTATTGCGATATTTCAACGAGGCATAACATGAATAAGAAAATTTTACAAATTAAAGATCTCCACGCCGGCGTTGCCGACCATAACAAAGAAATTATTAAAGGCTTGAACTTAACCATAAAGGCTGGTGAAATTCACGCTTTAATGGGGCCTAATGGCGCCGGCAAATCAACTCTTTCTTATGTCTTGGCCGGCAAAGCTGATTACACGGTAACACGTGGTGAAATCATTTATAATGAACAAAATTTATTGGCCATGAAACCGGAAGAACGTGCTAATGCCGGCATTTTTTTAAGCATGCAATATCCGGTGGCTATACCGGGGGTCAGCACCAATAATTTTTTAAAACACGCTCTCAATGCTAAACGTAAATATCAGGGTTTACCGGAACTTAACATCGCCGAATTTTTACAGATGATGCGTAGTGCAGCCCAAGAATTAAATGTTAGCAATGAAATGCTTAAGCGTGATTTAAATGTCGGTTTTTCCGGCGGTGAAAAGAAGCGTATGGAAGTTCTGCAAATGAAGCTTTTACAACCGCAATTAGCCATTTTGGATGAAACCGATTCCGGTTTGGATATTGATGCTTTACGCATTGTGGCTGATGGCGTTAAAAAACTTCATAATAAAGAAAATGCCTTGCTGATTATCACCCACCATTTAGACCTCCTTAATTTGATTGAACCGGATTTTGTGCATATCTATAACGACGGTCACATCGTACAATCGGGCAATAAAGCATTAGCCCAAGAACTGGAACAAAAGGGTTATAAAGCGTTTGTGGAAGCATAAAAATGGCCATTGATTTAGCAAATATTGACTTATGGGGACAGGATATACCGTGGCTCAGCGGCTTAAGAGAAAAGGCTTGCAGTGCTTGGCAAAAAACACCTTGGCCTAATGCAAAAACCGAAGCTTGGAAATATAGTTTTTTCCCTCAGCAAGCATTTAACGATTTAAGTGTTGATACCAAATCACATCATTGTGATGAAAATTGCCATTGTCACGGTGAACTTACCACACCATTTGCGGCCTATGGCATTAAATTTTGCAACGGCCGCTTAGCAACCGAGCATTTTAATTTACCGACAGGTGTAACCATTAAACCTTTGGTTGAAGCAATCTTTGATAATGAAGCTAAAATATACTTAAACAAAAACTTTAAAATGGAAAATTTTCCGTTTGCTACTTTGAATACGGCTTTGCTAGAAAACGGCATTGTGCTCATTGTTGAACGCGGAACTATAATTGATAAACCAATTTTTATAGCCTATTATCAACACGACACCCACCAAAACTTAAACAATATTCGCAATATTTTCATCATTGAAAAAGAGGCATCAGCGACCATTGTTGAATATTATGAAGGTGATAACCAAGGTCGATATCTCAATAATGTGGTCAACGAAATTTACGTACGCGCTTCTGCCCAACTTAAACACTATATTTGGAATAAAGAAGCAACCAAGGCACACCATATTGCCCTTAATGCCGTACAAGTGCGACAAAACGGTCAATATAAGGCTTTTGTTGCCCAAAGCCCTTGCGCCTTAAGTCGTCATGAAACGTATATTGAATTGTTGCAGGAAGGCGCTCAAGCACAGGTTAATGGTGTTTATCGGTTGCCTGAAAGCGGTACCAGTGACATTACCACAAACATTCGCCATTTAGCCGCCCATACAACTTCAAATCAACTCATTCGCGGCGTTGTTGATGGCACCGCTAAAGGTGTTTTTCAAGGGCAGATACATATTGCGCCGGATTCTCAACAATGTGAGGGCTATCAACAACATCGAGCTCTGCTGTTGAGCGATGAGGCAGAAGTTGATGCTAAACCGGAGCTGGAAATTTTTGCCAATGATGTCAAATGTGCCCATGGTAATACTTGCGGCGATTTGGATGCTGAACAATTATTTTATATGCAAACGCGCGGCATTGCGCTTGATGATGCTCGCCAAATTTTGATTAGTGCTCATCTTAACGAAGCACTCAACACCATCAACAACGATGATGTGAAAAATTGGCTGTTAGAAAATTTTTAAGTAGTTATTCTCTTATCGCACTTTTTTATATTGTCATCCCTCGATTGCACCAGCAATCGTCCATGGATCTTCGAATTAAAATAAAATAGTGGAATCTTTGACGCCGTGTACAAAGTGGTACACCTGCATAAAAGCGGGATA
>ONQU01000109.1 GCA_900320035.1 uncultured Rhodospirillaceae bacterium
ACGTTCAATGGCATAACTTTGCAGAGTGTAGTGCTTGCGCATTAAGGCGTCTTTCAAGATGCGATAACACATATCAATATCCTTAAACCCATCGCAATCAAATTGCGCATCAACTTATAAAGCTGATGGTAATGCCTTCATACGACATTCCTTAAATAAATCATAATTACCATCATAAACAGAAGTTTTAATTTTTAATAATCCAAGCAGTGAATGAAAAATATTATCATGTGAATATGCATTTTTATCGGCTATTTCTTTTAAGCAATCATAATTGATATAATCCCATTTCTTCATATTTTCATTCATCCATACCAGCATTGGCACATGTATTTGGTCAATTGGAGCAATTTTATAAGGCATTCCATGTAAATAAATGTTATTTTCTCCTAACGATTCTCCATGATCTGAAACATATATTACACTGGCCTCATATTGAGGAAATTTTTTCATCATATCAATTGTTGATGATATAATAAAATCGGTATATAAAATCGTATTATCGTAAGTATTGATAATTTGGTTTAATGAACAATTTTGAATGTCAGCCGTATCGCACGTCGGTACAAATTTTTTGAACTTATCAGGATACCTTTGATAATATGTAGGCCCATGAGAACCTTGCGTATGCAAAACAATCAAAGTATTTTGTTTTATATTCGCAAGAATATCATTCAAATCATCTAATAACGATTCATCATAACAATAACCATCATGACAATATTGAGGATTATTAACATCTGTCATACTTATATAATTCACTCGGTTGCATACACTTTTGCAACCGCCATCATTTTCTTTCCAAATTATTTGGTAGCCCGATTTTTGTGCTAAATCTAAAAAATTTTCGGTAAAATTAGCATCTATTGAATCAAAATCTGAGCGATTCATATTGGAAAACATACAAGGAACAGATACTGCGGTTAATGTACCACACGAATGTACATTCTTAAAATATGCAATATTTTGCTTTTCTAACAGAGGGTTAGTTTTTCTTTCATACCCGTTTAATGAAAAACTTGAAGCCCTAGCTGTTTCTCCGATAATGAAGATAACAACCGTATAAAGTTGTTTATTGTCTTTATGATAACCAACATATTGCGGGTTTTTATCCAATTCAACAAATTCTCTTTTTGCTAACTGTAACTTTCTGATATATTTAATGGTTCCGGAGGTATAATTACACACATTAATCAGTTTCATAATCTTATGATTATTTCTTCCGAATGATATATATTCCTTATATAGTAAAACGCCTGTCACAGATGCAAAAAGCAGGCAAATTATCACATATTTGCACCTTTTTTTGAATTCAATTTTCAATGGTTTATATTGTATTTTTGTGATTATTAACAAAACTGACGGTATTACGCCTGTAATAAATACCCAAAGCACCAATGAAACAGTAATTAAATCTGTTGCTTCTTTTACGTTGGTTTCCATAACAGTTTGTATCATATCACTGTTAATATAGACACCGTATTTAAACATCATAAAATTTGTAAAACTGCTCAACAACAGCAAAAAGACAATAAATGGTTTTGCAAACTTTTTAATTATTGTCAGATTGAAAAGAACAAATAACGGAATAGCAATCAAAAAGAAAATTGAAAAAGCAAAACATGCAACTCGAAAGTTTGTTATATCTAGGTTATTGTATATATAACGCCAAAATGACATATTTAAAACAGTCGAAAAATAAATTGTCAAAATCAAGATTAATTTTGAACTGCTAATTGTTAATTTTTTCATATCATTTCGTCCATACAGTATAGGAAACTATCCCTATATCACAAATCCAATTAAAGAAAAGCCATAAAACAACAAAAAAAATAATATCTTTTGTTCTTTAAAAACTATTTTATCACCCATATTTATTGCATTCATTTTTTGTCGTTGTTTTACTATTATTATAAAGAAATACAAGGGTATTTTTTTGTAATTCAACATTTTTCTTCTTTAATTCTTAAAAATCAGCCTCAAAATTTTATAGTTTTAATTTTTACAACCTCACATCTTCTGAGGATTTCATCAGCATTTTGAGTTAAATATTTTTCCATACAGAAAATTTATTCTAAGCTTTTTTCTTTTTCATCGCTTCCACACCGGAGATAACATCTATCAACTCATCAGTAATCTGCTCTTGGCGCTGTTGTTGGAAGGCTTGATTTAGTTCGGCCAAATTATCATCAATATTTTGCTCGGCATTTTGCATATTAGTCATACGCGTAAAATGTTCAGCAGCTAAAGAGTGATTTAAAAAGCTGATGAAGCTGATCATCAAACTTTCACGCATCAAATCAGAGAACAAACGTTCTTTGCTTTGCGCCAACAGAGGAATATTATTGGTCGGCCACGACTTCTCTTTTAGTTTAAATAGCGCCGTCGTACTAAAAGGCATCAGTTGTTTTACCGCCACCTCCACAGATGCACCCTTGCCGCGTTGTTGAAACAATACCGTTACATGGCTTATTTTTTCACGGTTGATAATTTCATCAAGTTGCATAATCAAATTCTCGGCCAAAATATGCACGGCTTTTACCGAATTAGCATTAGCATAATGTGCCGCTATACGCCAATTTTTATTTTCTACCATCGCCGTCAAACGTTTACCTATGGTCATAAACAAAATTTGCTCGACTTGAATATTTTTTTTCCGTAAATTACGTTCTGCCGTTTGCACAACTTCGCGATTAAACTTCCCCACCATACCATTATCCGAACCCAATAAAATCAGTAAATATTTGGGAAGTATATTGGGTTTAGTCGTCATTTTAGGCAAACCATTTTGCCGCACCAGTGCTTGAAATGCATCTTGAATATTTTGCCGATAATGTTTGAGCGCGACATTGGCTTGCTCATATTGCAAAATGCTTACCGATGACAGCATCTTCATGGTACGCACAATATCACGCAAGTCTTCGGTCGTTTTTATTTGACGTTGCAGGCTTTCCAAAGTCATTCTAATTTAACCCTTCATGTTTCAAAGCCTGAACAAAAGATGCTAAAATCTCCACTCTTTTTTCTGCCGTTATCTTCTGCTTAGCATTAATCGCGCTGATAACATCATTAAATCCGGCATGCCAAATTTCGATGACAATTTCTTGAGCGCGCCTATTTTGTTCGATATCCAAATCATCAAACAACCCGGAATTAGTTGCCATAAACACCGCAATTTGATCTGTCGCCGACATTGTATGATATTGGCGTTGCGTTAAGACCAAACGAATTGCCTGACCGCGCTTGATACGTTCCTGAGTTGCTACATCAAGTTGCGTGCCAAATTTGGTAAAGGCTTCCAGTTCTTCAAACTGAGCATAAAATAATTTGAGTGGTCCGACCAATTGTTTATAGGCCGGCAACTGAGCATCACCACCCACCCGTGAAACCGAACGTCCGGTATCAATAGCCGGCATCATACCTTTTTGAAACAGCGGTGCCGAAAGATAAATTTGCCCGTCGGTAATTGAAATAACGTTGGTCGGAATATAGGCGGAAATATTGCCGGCTTCGGTTGCCACAATCGGAATCGCGGTCAGCGAGCCGCCGCCCAATTCAGTCTTCAAATGGGTTGCACGCTCCAATAAACGCGCGTGCAAATAAAACACATCACCCGGAAAAGCTTCACGCCCCGGTGGCCGCCGCAACAATAGCGACATTTGCCGATACGCGCGCGCATGATTGGTTAAATCATCGTAAATAATCAGCACATCGCGTCCTTCATCCATAAAATATTCGCCGATTGAAGTGGCGGCATACGGGGCAATATATTGCATACCGGCAGTATCATTTCCGGCCGCAACAACCACCACACTTTGTCCCAAAACACCATATTTTTCCATGTCGGCAATAACCTGTGCTACGGCCGCATTACGCTGCCCAATGGCACAATATATACAAATAACATTACTGTCTTTTTGGTTCAACATCATATCAAGCGCAATAGCGGTTTTACCGGTTTGGCGGTCGCCTAAGATGAGTTCACGTTGCCCTCGCCCGATTGGCGTAAAGGCATCAATGGCTTTAATGCCGGTCTGCAATGGTGTATCAACCGGTGCTCTATCCATAATCGCCCGCGCTTCAACTTCAATCGGTCGCCGCTCGGTAGCACTTAGGGGACCCAAACCATCTAACGGTGCGCCCAGAGGATTAATCACACGCCCTAATAATTCCTTACCGACCGGCACATCAATTACCCGCCCGCTGCGCTTAACTTTATCACCGGCTCTAATGGCATCATCATTATCTAAAAACACCACACCGACACTATCTTTATCCAGCGTCTGCACCACGCCTTGAACATTGTGCGGAAAAATCAGCAATTCATCCATTTGCACATTTTCCAAACCGCCGACCAAAGCCGTACCAGCTGCCACCGACTGCACCAGGCTGATTTCTTCTTTATGCACGGTAGCTTTGGTTTTACCAATACTGTCATCAATGGCCGCAAAGGTTTTTTGAGTATCAATCATCTTCTAACTCCTTTTCAGCAACTGCATCATTTCGGCTTGCAAACGCTGTTGAAATTGTTGCATATAATCTGCCAAATGCCACGATATTTGTTGCCCGCCGGCAGTTATGGCAATACCACAAATAAGTTCCGAATTTTGTTGCATCATGAACTTAGCCGTGGTATCAACACCGGCATTTACTTGTAAAAATTGTTTAATTTGTTGCAAAATTTCAGCACTTAGCGGCTGAGCAGAAACAATGGTCAATTGCTTTTTTCCGGTAAACATTTTTTTGAGTTGTTCTTTTTCTGTTTCCAGCTTTTCCATAAATTTAGCCGCCACCAAATCGTTTAAGTGCACATCTGCCATCTGCGTTAATGCTGAATCTGCAAAACGGGCAAAATATTCGGCAATCAAATTCTGCATTGCCGCTTCAAAAGCCTTTTGTTCGCCCACCACCTTATTTTGCCAACCGATAACTGCCGCCTGATATTGTTCTTTGGCCTCCTGCATCAATTTCTGCGCAAAATCCTCAGCTTTGATATTTGCCTCAACTAAAATTTGTTGCTTTTGCACTTCGATTGCCGCCAAACGCTGTTCACATTCGGTCGTTAATTTTTGTGCTTCTTGCCGCGCATTATCTGCTTTTTTCAGGGCTTCGGCAATCATTTTCTGACGTGTTTCCACGGCCTTCAAAACCGGAATGTATAAAAACTTTCGCAGCAAAAAGAGCAAAATGATTAAGTTAATAATCTGCGCAACAAATGTCCACCAATCTATTTCCATTATAAGTCCTATTGGTTAATTGCATAATTCCAAAACGGGTTAGCATAAAGCGTTAAGAAAGCAATCAACATTGCATACAATGCCGTTGTTTCCAACATCGCTAATGTCACAAACATGGTTGAGCGAATTCGGTTAGCCTCATCGGGTTGTTGTGCCATTGCTTGTAGTGCTGCCGCTGCGGCACGTCCCTCACCTAAGGCTGAGCCGATACTGCCGATACCCATGCATAAACATGCACCAAAAACAGATACAGCTCCGATAATTGCATATGAATCCATAGTTTTCTCCTTTCTAAGTTGTTATAATCTCCGGCACAATTTCTTCTTTAACGCTGGAAGAATAAACTACCGCCAGCAAAGCAAAAATATAAGCCTGAATTGAACCTGTTAGTAAACCGAGCGTTTGCATGGTAAGCGGCGCTATAAACGGCACAAATGCACTCAAAATACTGGCAAACATCACCCCACTGAGCATATTGCCGAACAAACGCAACCCCATGGCAAAAACCGAAAAAAATTCGCTGAAAATATTCATCGGCAACATCAATGGTACCGGTTCGATGAATTTACGCAAATAGCCTTTAATTCCCGCATTTTTAATCGCAAAATAAGGAATAGCGATAAACACCACCGCCGCTAAAGCCATGGTTGTACTGAGTGACGCGGTCGGTGGCCGAAACCACGGAATAAAGGTTAGCAAATTGCACACCAAAATAAAACAAAATAAACCCATCGCCATACCTAAATATTGATTGGTGCGTGAACCGCTGGTTTCGTTAGCTTCACGTTGCAACCACAAAACCAGAGCTTCTAAAGCGGTTTGCCATTTAGAAACATGCTGCGCTGTTGACAGATGACGTGTTGTCAGCCATGCAATCAACGTAATCAAAGCCATCACCACCCAACTGTTTAAAATTGTCACATTGATATACCAATCGCCATATTGCAGCACATGAATAGTATCAAAGCTATTAAGCCCGATAACACGTCCTTTTTGCGGCAAATCAAACCATTGGCTGAAATCAACTTGTAGCATCTCCACGCTCACTTTTATCAATAATTAACGCTCGTTTTTCATACCAAATGACAAACAGCTTGGTTATAAAAAACGCCCCTAAATATGTCAGCAACAAAACCATATTTTTGTGTGCCACTAATATCATCACGCCAAAAAATAATGCAATCCGCAACAGAGCAATACCGCCAAAGATTGACCACTTATGTTTGAATGTATGGATACGATTAACACTCCAACGCAAGCTCTGAAAATAAACAATGCCGACAAAAATGCCGCATAATATTGCTATGCCCAGTCGAAAATAGTCCGCTTGCTCCCACATTAGTTGCCATACGCTAATACTATTCATCGTTTTGCCCTTTCTGCTGTTGCATATTCATTTTTTCAATTTTATCGTTTTCGATTTTGAGCCAAAAATAGCCGTTCAAAAGTCCCCAAGTAAAACCCAAAAATAAACCGGATAAGCGCCATGAAAAATGTTGCGGATAATTATTATCAAGCCAATCACCACCGAAAATTCCCAATAAAATTGGTACAATAATAACACCACCCAATGAAGCAATCAGTCCAAAATTAGCATGCCAACGGCGAAACGGCCGTTGTTGCATTAATTCAGCCTTATGAATCAGTATTTCTTCGACCGGCTCATGTTGCTTATTATCCGCCATCAATTGCTCCTTGTAATTGCCTAAATCCACGCATTAGGCCCAGCTCCAAACGTGCCATTGCCGTGTTCAGCTCTTTGCGTTGTTCTTCATTTTGTTTAAATTCGGTTTTAATTAAATTTTGCAACTCCGGCAATGTCGGTCCTAACACCGCCCCCTGTACGGTCAGTGTTACCACATCGCCTTTTTTCACAACAACACCGCGATGGCAAGCCGCATATTTTGTTGCTTCATGTTCCGGCTCATAAGTTACTATTCCGGCACTCAAAACCGAAACAAAATCCACATGGCGTGGCAACAAAGTATAATATCCGCTTGGTGTTTCAAACGTAATTTTACGAATTGCAATGTCAGACAAAACACCAATCGGTGTGGCAATCACCAACTTCATTAAGCCGCTGCCTCCTTTTTCTTATCTTGAGCACGTTTCACCGCTTCATCAACATCGCCCACCATATAAAAATCATCTTCACTCAAATCATCAAATTCACCGGCCAAAATACGCTCACATCCTTCTATTGTCTTTTCCAAGTCAACCGAGCGCCCTTCCATGCCGGTAAATTGGTGTGTGGTAAAGAACGGCTGAGTTAAAAAACGCTCTAATTTACGCGCTGTTAAGACCGTACGTTGGTCATGTTCCGGCAATTCATCAAAGCCGAGCATGGCAATAATATCTTTTAATTCCTCATACTCTGCTAAACATTTACGCACTGCTACCGCTGCATAATAATGCCGTTCCCCAACAATTTGCGGCGTAAGCATATTAGAATTTGAGGCGAGAGGATCAACAGCCGGATATAAACCTTGCGCCGCCCGCGCCCGTGAAAGCACAATGCTGGCCGACAAGTGGGCAAATGTGTGCACTGCCGACGGATCGGTAAAATCATCAGCCGGCACATAAACCGCTTGAATAGAAGTAATTGCTGCATCTTCAGTTGAAGAAATACGTTCTTCCAAATCGGCAATATCGGTTCCTAAAGTTGGCTGATAGCCCACACGCGACGGCATTTGTCCCAATAG
>ONQU01000045.1 GCA_900320035.1 uncultured Rhodospirillaceae bacterium
AGACGCTGTTCCTTCCTTGTTGGAGGAAGAAAATGCGGGAGACGCAGTGCAACAGATTGAACAAGATAATACGGCGGTAGCTGAGTCGACAGAACAACCTGTAGACACATCTTTTTTAGATGAACAACCGGCTGACAGTAATGAAGCGGTACCGCAACCGGAGACAAAGTTAGATAGCGATTTGGAGACACTTCCAGAAGTGGGGCTGTTTGATGAAGATAGTAGCGCAGATGAGGAAGTCGATACGGTTACCATGCAGCAATCACCTTTTGAAAATTTTGGTAATGCAATACTTTCCAAGGTTGACAATGATTTGTTTAATCAGATGTCACAAATTGAAAAACAGACGACATTGTTGAATTTGGAATTGAAGCGAGAAGATGTACGCAATAAGGTGGAAGCCTTAAAAGCAGCGAGAGTGTTAGCGCGCCAAGAGGCCGAAGCTCGTCGAATTGCCGAAGAACAGAAAATTAAAGACATGGAAGCAGCAAGAAAAGCTGAGCTTTTGGAGGCTGAAGAAAAGCTTCGTAACAAAGAGATTGAGCTTGAAAAGGTTCGTCAAGAAAAGGTGTTGAATGACTACATGAATGAAGTTTTGGTGATGAACCAAAAATGGATTGAGCGAAGTGGAATGCAACAGAATCGCATCAATGAGCTGGAAGATGAGCGCAAAGAGCTTATAGCTTTTTTTGAAGATAAATTAGAAAAAGTAAAGAGTGCAGTAGATGCTGTAAATGGCCGTTCTTCAGATGCTGTTAAGAAGTATTATGCAACTTTAAACAGTTTGAATGCACAAGTTATGCAACTACGCAAGGATGTTGTTGACAGTGAAACACGGATTCAGATGATGCGGGAGCAATCGTCGTCTAATCCGTTTGCGCAGAGCAAGTTAGATCCTAACTCGGCTTCCGTAGATTTAGCGCAAGAATATGCGATTAT
The DNA here is from genome assembly GCA_900320035.1 of uncultured Rhodospirillaceae bacterium. GTDB lineage: Bacteria > Pseudomonadota > Alphaproteobacteria > RF32 > CAG-239 > RUG410. The sequence continues at coordinate 940 of ONQU01000045.1, forward strand.
GGATATTACGGGGCAAGGCGAGGATATTGTTGCCAAGATTGTCAGCCGTGACGGTACAACATTTACGGTGCATCGTGGTTCTGTTTTGCGCGGTGGTGAGACGGTGTTAAAAATAACCGAAAAGTATATAGCTTTTGATAAAAAAGGTATAAAGGCATATTTGTATCCAGGTGGTACAATAATGGAGTATGAACCGGTGAACATTTTTAATGAATCGGAAAAAACACCGGAGACAAGTAGTAAGCAAAGTATTAGGTCTGAAGGAGCGATGCAGCGTCCTACGGGGATTATTAACAAGGGGGATGTAGCACCGGCATTTGGTAAGCCGATGAACAGTACGGTAGAGACGAAACCTGAAGTTAAAAATAAGCAACATCGGACAAAGTCGCTTTCGTTTAGTGAAGGGATGTTTGCCCACTAAGGATAAAAAATGGCTGAAGAAGTAAAGAAAGAAGATAGTTTGGTTGCCGCAACAGATGTTGTGGCACAAACGTCATCTATTGATTCTTCACCGGTCATGGAAGATACAGTTTCAAAAGAAAATAAAAAGAACAAACGATTAGAAGAAAACTTTTTGAGTCAACTGTTTACCGGCAGTAACAGACTTTTGACGCTAGATGACGGTGAGTTGAGCGTTGATACCGAAACAAGGCGGATGCTGGCTTTTTTTTCGGACGGAACCTATCTTATCGATAAAGAGCATCGTTATGATGGAAAAGTTCTTAATTTCACCTCAAATCTGAGTCGGCGCCACATAAGGTCACGAGCGCCGACGTATGTCAGTGCAAATGTTATTGCCGCGGTATATGCCTACGCTGATCGAGGTGTTGGTCAGGTTAATATTTCAGCCGAAGAGACCTCTTCTTACCAGATGCAGATTGACTTTTTAAGTGTGATCAGTCGTGCGGCAATGAAAAAAGTTTCCGATATTCATGTGATTGTTGCCGATTCAACGATTGTATATTTTCGTTATAACGGTATGATGGAACGAGAGTTGGAATATTCTAAAGAGTGGGGCGAAGCATTTGTTCGTGCGGCTTTTGCCTCAGCGGATATTTCTGATTCAAACTATGCACAAAATGAATTTCAAGGTGCGCAAAAACTAGGAGAGACACCTTTACGTGGAACAGACGGAAAGCTCAAGTTGCCACATAACGTTTTAGCTATACGTTTACAATTTAATCCGGTAGCATTTGGTTCACAATATTTGGTTATGCGTTTATTATACGCCGATGATAATCCGGAAGGTGAAAGCGATTTGCGTGCGCTTGGTTTGGAAGATCGTGAAGTGGAACTTTTTTATCGGTTGAGGGCTGTTGCAACCGGGCTGAATATTATTTCTGGACCGACCGGTTCCGGAAAATCGACGACTTTGCAGCGTAATATGATTAAGTTAATTCAAGAGCGTAATTTTGAGATTAACGTTATAACGGTGGAAGATCCGCCGGAGTATCCGATTCCGGGGGCTCGGCAGATGCCGGTGACAAATGCCAATACGGAAGAAGAAAAAGATGAAGAATTTAACAAAGCACTGTCGGCAGCTTTACGTTCAGACCCTGATGTATTGATGGTCGGTGAGATACGTTCTCTTTCGGCGGCCGGATTGGTGATTAAAGGCGCTTTATCTGGACACAGTGTGTGGACGACTTTGCACGCGAATTCAGCGCCGGCGATTATAACACGTTTGCGTGATATGGGCGTAAAACCTTACATGTTAAGCGATCCTGGAATTATGCGGGGCTTGATTTCGCAACGTTTGTTCAGAAAAATTTGTCCTGAATGTCGTGTTTCCATCAAAAAACGCATGAAAGATCCGATGTTTAAAAGGTTGGAGATGGCTTTCGGTGATTATGGTATTGAAAACACTTATCTACGTGGTCCTGGATGTAAAAATTGTAATAATACAGGGGTTATCGGACGGTTGTGCGTTCCGGAAATTATTCTTCCGGACGGTCATTTATTAAAGTTGTTGGTTGAAAATGAAACAAGGGAAGCTATTGACTATTGGATAAGTGAACTTAATGGGCGACCATTGCGTGAGGCGGCGATAGAGAGGATGTTAAAAGGAAAGATTGATTTGGAAGAAGTTGAACGGTGGTGCGGTTTATTAGACCAACGCCCGATATATTAGGAGGAAACTATGCCGGAAATTAGAAAACAAAATGCTTTCAGTAAAGCGATGAGCCGCAACAATAACAGGTGGTTATTGACGTATGCTAAAATTATGAGCAATCTTTCCAACAAAAAAAGACTGAAGATTTATCGTAAACTGTCAGCCTTGTTACGGAATCGATTTTCGTTGATGAACGCCTTGGAAATTATCTATAATGGGATTTCCGAAGAAGGCAAAAAGCCTAATGATCCGATGGCGATTGCGGTTAGTGTATGGGGACATTCACTGCAAGAAGGTCATCCGTTTTCGGATTGTTTAAAAGGGTGGGCACCGATACGAGAACGTTTGATGCTTTCGGTTGGTGATGTGGCTAATTTGGAAAGTGCGCTATTAAATTTGATTAAAGTTTCCGAGGGATCAACGCGAATGATTCGACCGATTATCAATGCTGTTGCCTATCCGGCATTTTTGATGATGATGTCGGTACTGATTTTGTATGCAATCGGCGTTTATATGGTACCGCCGATGTTAGGTGCGGCACCGAATATTGTCTGGACTGGTACGGCTAAAACACTTATAGATTTATCGGACTGGATTCAAAATCACTGGAAGTTGGCGTTTTCTATTTTGCCGCTTTTGGGGTTGCTAATTTATGGTACCATTGGGATATGGACAGGAAGAATTCGCGTTAAATTTGACCGTTTTCCACCGTGGTCACTTTATAAAATTTTTACCGGTATTACCTGGTTATTAGCGTTATCTGCTTTAGTTAAAGGCGGGGTGCCCGTATCTATAGCGCTTACTTCATTGAGGCGTGATTCCAACAGGTATTTGAAAGAGAGAATTGACGGTGCTTTGTCGTTTATTAAAAACGGTGATAACTTGGGACAGGCCTTGGATAAGGCAGATTATGAATTTCCGGACAAACAAATTATATCAGATTTAAAGGTATATTCCGAATTGGATAATTTTGAAGATGTGCTCGATAAGTTAGCCAATGAATGTCTTGAAGATTCGGTTTATATGATTGAGCAAAGAGCCGAATTGATGAATACGATCGCTTTGTTATGTGTTTCCGGTATTATTGCGTGGGCTGTGTTTGGTACTTTCGATATGCAAGATCAAATTACCAGCGCTATGGGTAAAACAAGATAATAAGCAAAAAAGGAATGATGCACAATATGAGTAGAATAAGCTACCGAAAAGGCATAATGTTATTGGTTTTGTTACTAGCATTTGTCGGTTTAGGATACATTATGAAAAGCAATCCGCATCAAAATTTGCAACAAGGCGTTATGCAAAGTGCGAAAAAAATTCATGATTATTATCGTGATCAACCGGGATATTGGCAGCTTTCGACAAACACGGCAAAAGAGGACGGTTTAATTGCCACAGAACTATTACAATATACGGAATATGATGTTCAAGTAGGGCAAGGCTTGGAAGGTGAAAGCGGTTTGCCAAGCGATTTAAGTTTTAATATTGTTCTGAAAAATCTGAATAAGTCGGCGTGTATAAATTTGAGTGAAATGCCGATTGATATAAATTCGCGTTTATTACTGCAGCAGATACAAATTATAAACAGTGCACAACAGGTGGTCTATACTTGGGGCGGTAATCCGGCGTTGCCTATCGGTAAATATTGGGCGCGTCACATTTGCGAGCCGCGTAACAATATGATTGTTTGGACATTCCAATAAAGTTTTGCCTTAATTTTTCTTTTGCGATACCGGAAATTTAAGCGAAAAAGTCGTGCCATGGTTTAGTTTGCTTTTAACATCAATTTTACCGTTAAATTTTTCCACCAGACTGCGAACAATAGCTAAACCCAAACCGGAACTGCGAGCCTGTGCATTGCCGGAATAAAACGGTTCGAAAATGCGCTTTATTTTATCCTTTTCGATACCGACGCCGGTATCTTGAATATTTAGGGTAATAAAACGTCTGTTTTGGGAACCGTCAATTTTTAATTCACCGCCGTTTGGCATGGCTTTAATGGCATTTTGCATTAAATTGAGAATGATCATTTTAAAGTCAGCTTCATTACCCCTCAAATTGATATTTCGATCAATATCGGTTTTAACAGCAATACCATGTCTTTTGGCATCGTAATCTATCATCATGATCATATCTTCAACTGTACTCTCGATATGGATATCGCTGACATCTTGTTCTGAATATTGGGCTAAGCGAAGCAGGCGTTCAGGTGTTCTAATCGCTTCGACGATTTGTTTTTGTGCCATTTTTAAATATTTTTTTACACTGTCTTCATCATCGACGTTTTTTATCTCGCTATCAATCAAAGTTTCCAAAATTAAACGAATGGCGCCTAAATTATTTTTCATTTCATGAGCAATTGAGGTGGAAAGAAAACCAAGCGATGAAATTTTTTGTTGATGTGAAAATCTTACATCGGTACTTAAGTCGTGCAATGCTTCGACGATATAACCTTCATTGGTTTTCAGTGCAGCAGCATTAACGTAAAGTGGTTTTTTGTTAACTTCATGAATGGTCCGCAGATATTCATTTTTATTTTTGCTCAAGTAGCGGAGCGGACATGTA
>ONQU01000057.1 GCA_900320035.1 uncultured Rhodospirillaceae bacterium
ACGAACGGACGGAACCCAGCCTGGGCTTTTTTTTTTTTTTTAAGGCGCTGGAAGATGATGATTTCGGTGGGATTGATAAACACACTTTGCGCAAGTTTAAACGTGAAGAATTTGCCGTGGAAGCGGTACTTGATTTGCATGGCAAGACCGAAAATGCCGCTTTTGCGGCGGTTGACGATTTTGTGCCGCGGTGCTATGCGCAAGGCAAGCGTTGCATTATAATTGTGACCGGTAAAGGGTTGAATGTGGAGAGCGATGAGCATATTTTTGCAACCAAAGGGGTGTTAAAAAAAATGGTGCCGCAGTGGCTGAATATGCCGCGTTTGCGGGCACTGATTGTGGTTTATAAACATCCGTCGGCGCGTTTGGGCGGAGAGGGAGCGCTCTATATTTTGTTGCGGCGGAAAAAATAAAAAATCACATATTTGGCAAATTTTGACATGTTTGTCGATGAAACTTAATGAGACGATAAATTGAGATTTTTCTGATGTTTTTTTCATAATCTTAAAAAAAAGTAAAAAAAAATGCAGTTTTTTTGACAAAAGTACTTGCAATTTGTTTTTAAATGGTGTATAGTCCATTCAGAATGATTGAATAAAAGGAGTTTTTACAATGGCATATACTAAGAAAACAGTGGTTGTTACCCAGGAAGATGCGGAAGAAGTTATCCGTTACGGTTTTGCGTATGATGATAATACTTACGGTTTAGCAATTGAATTTTTGCAGCAGAATCATCCGGAATCGGAAGCGCTGAAAAATTTAGCTCACGATGAGGAGACCGGGGATGTTGATTTTAGGGTATCGCAATATGAAGCTGCCAAGAAGTATGAAACGCGTACTCTTGCACAAAATAAACAACCGGATGAAGATTTGTTGGCTGCTGCAAACAATTATGTGCGGGAATTTGAAGCGCGCGCTGATATGGGCGAAGATAGTACTGTAATTGAAATTGATGAAAATATTGATCCGATTTCGGCTGATGATAGTTTTGATAATTTACTTGCCTCACTGAATAGATATGAGGAGAATAATCAGGAATGGCGCAACATCGTAGGAGATGTTTTAAATAGAACCGAGTTTTATATTGCCAGCGATGATGAAGAGGATAAAAATTATAGCGAGACGATTTGGGAAACGGTTAAGACTAAGATTTTGGTAAATCGCACGCTTAATCCGGAATGGCAAGCGGTAATGCGCAAGGGCGGTGATGAAAAAGATGAATGGTTAAGAGAAGAAATCAGAAGCGCATATCTTGCCGAGGTGTTAACACAAGCCGGTGCAACCAAAATTAAAGAGCCAAATAAGGAACAACAAGTTTTAGGTTCACAAGCGCACGCTGATTATATTGCCGGTGTGGCTCAAACCGCGACGAAAACTTTCGAGAAGATTGTTAAAAAGAATAAAAAAATTGAAATTTCTTCTACGGCAGTTGTCGCCGGTGCCGGTAATGCATGGGCGAAGTTGAAAGGTTTCATTGATTTTAGCGAAGCAAAACAACTCGGCGAAAATTTCATTGGCAAGGTTAAAGCCTATCGCAATGGTTTTGATGCCAAAATGGAACAAGAGCATCCGAAATTGTGGGCAACAGCTAAGAATGTTGCAGAAAGTTTTAAAGCCAGCAAGTGGCAGACAATAACAGGTTTGGTGGCAACAGGTGCGGTTGTAGCAACAGGTGCCGGTACCGGAATGTTAACCGCATATGCAGCCTATATGGCTGTTTCAAGCTGGATTTGGCCGATTGCCAATAAAAAAGCGTTGGAATTGAATCGGGCCAAAAAGACAGGTAATAAAGAAAATATTGTGGCATGGAAAGGTAAGGAAGGTTGGACGAGAGCAGTGTCCACCATCTTTAACAACAAGCGTGAAACGAAAAACTACATCATAAAAGGGACGATTGGCACAGTCTTTGCCGGTGTGGCCGGTTATTTAGCAAATAGTACTGAGGCAGCGGCGCAATTGTTTGGCAACAGTGAGGCATTAGCTAAAGCCTCTGGTGTGGCTAAAGGCATGATTATTCGTACGCAACAGGCGGTTGTGCGCTCGGTGGGCGCGGTAGCCGGTCAGCTTGGTACTTGGATTGGTGATGGAATCAGTTATTTGCGTGATAAGACCAAAGAAAATAAAGCTTATTTCAAACAAAGTACAATCGGTTTGGGTTTAGCCGGTTTGTTGGCCGGTGGGGCAACATGGTGGCAACTCCATAATTTGCACGGCTTGGAAAACAATGCTTTGGCGGAAAATACGCCGACCGGCAGTAAAGTCGCAGAAAAAGCAGCTAAGACGGCAGCTAAGACGGCAACGCAAGAAGCTGAACCGCAAAAGGCAGCTGCAAAAGCGACTAAGACAGCGGCTAAGGTGATGTCAGAAAATCAGGGCACAAGAAGTTATACATTTAAATTAGCTGATTTGGCTTATACCGATGAGGCAACCGACGGATTGCGTGCCAATAAGTGGGATGATACCATGAAGCTGTTGTTAGGTTTGCCTTTGGAAGAAAAGAAAAACGGCGTTATGGTTCGTACACCAGAATTAGATTTGCAAGCCTTAACCGAAGATCAAAAGGCTGTTTTGCAAGAAAAGATGGAATATGTTCATCAAGCGATAGCAGCGCATCCGGAAGCATTTAAAGGTATGACCGATAAACGTTTGCTGTTTGATGCCGTGCAGATTACTTCATGGCAAGGTGTGGCTACCGAAGCTAAAGGCAATATTTTGCGCAATGTCGGCGAGGTTATTTTCAAAACCGGTGATGCCAACAAAGATGCGGCATATACTGCTTTTGTGAAGATGATTTTGTGCGGTAAAAAAACAACTATTTCTGATGGTGTTTTAACGGATACGGCTAACTTAATTCAAGACAATGGTGCGATGACCGGTGTTGTCGGTAAAAATTTGGTTCGTTTTAAATTAGACGAGTGCGGACAGCAAGTTTGGATTGCTGGTCGTAAGGTAGCTAAGAAAGTTGTTAAAAAGGTTGTTGAAGAAACACCTTCATTTACCGATACAAAGGTTGAAGAAAATGTACCGGCAGAAGCACCTTCATTTACCGATACAA
>ONQU01000086.1 GCA_900320035.1 uncultured Rhodospirillaceae bacterium
ACTGGCTACATACACCACGGATGATAGAGCAGTGATTACTGAAGAAACATATGATGTTGGAGCTATCTTAAAGGTATTTACCGTTGCTATGGGGTTGGAAAGCGGAAAAATCAAGGCTGACGATAAAATTGATACATCTGAGCCGTTTGTTGTTGGTAAATTAAAAGTTACGGATCCTCATGGTTCTCATGAATTATTTGAGTTAGATAGAATTATAGTGGAATCTTCCAACATTGGTTCGGCAAAAATTATAACAAAAGTAGGTGGAAGATATCAATATGGCTTCTTCAAAAGATTAGGGCTACTATCAAGAATCAATTCCAATAATATTTATAGTGTAAATCCAATATTTATCCCTAAAGAAAAGTGGGTTAATGACGAAATTTATGTTACAACGCTTTCTTTCGGCTATGGCTTATCTGCAACTCCGTTGCATATTATTACAGCATATTCTGCTATAATTAATGGTGGTACATATCATAAGCCTACTTTTGAGAAAATGGTGAATAATTATGGCATTTATGTAATATCTGAGGAGAATTCAGAACTTATGCGCAAATATTTAAGAGAAACCGTAACAGACGGAACAGCCAGACGAGCTAATTCTGATAAATATGTCTTAATGGGCAAAACCAGCACAGTTGATAAATTCGGTAAAGATGGCAAGTATGATCACGACAAGGTCATCAGCACGTTTGTCGGCAATTTTGAGCATAATGGTATTGAATATGCGATTTTGGTTATGTTGGATGATCCGAAGGCTAGCAAAGAAACTTACGGATATGTTACTGCCGGTTGGAATGCTGTGCCTATTGCCGGAAAGATAATTGAGGAAATAGTTAAATAATCGGGATAATTACGAAAAAATTTCCTGACTCATCCTGTTGAATTTAAAAGAAAATTAAAATAACTCATTGATTCTGGCTCATTTTTTATAAAAAATAGCTTGACAAGATTCTCATGATCTGTCCTGATATAGGTATGAACAGGATAATTTTATGGAGAATCTTATGGAAAACAACCAGTTTCAAAGCATTGCCGAACAAAATGACGACTTTCGTCTTCATCCGTCAAAAGGTACGTTTTGCCTGACTTCCGGCATTCGTGCTTTGGGCAAGGATTGCGTTAGGGAAATCATAGACATAGTTCGTAATTTCAACAACTTCAATGAAGATAATGACCCTTATGGAGAGCATGACTTTGGTGCCTTTTATTACCATAATCGCCAAATCTTCTTCAAAATTGATAATTACGACCGCGAGTTCCTTTATCTTTCGCCCGATGTTACCAATCCGAAGCTGACCAATAAGGTTCTTACCGTCATGCTGGCACAGGAGTATTAAAATGGAATACGATGTTATATCAACGCCTGATTTGAAGGAACTTTGCCTCTTGGTGAACGAAAAAATACAAGAAGGTTGGCATCCGCGTGGCGGTATCGCAACGCTGGTTTTGCCGGACAGATATGCGGTTTTCTACCAAGTGATCGTCAGATTCAGCTCAAGAAGAGTTTCAAAAAGTTAATTATTATGTTTCTTTCGTAAAAATCCAAACGTGCCGCAGGTTTCAACGCCTGCGGCCTTATAGGAGAAGAAGATGACAAACTCGGAATTTATTGATGACAAGAAAATCAAAGACATTTTAACCTACATCAGCGCAATGAAACACGCCGCGCAGATTCGTATGATGTTTTTGTGTTCGCTGAATGGTATGCGCTCCATCAACTTCGCCATGTTGCAAGTTAAGGATTGCTACAACGACGGGCTGAAACCAAAGGACGCTATTTCACTGAACGAAGATAAGAACAAAGGCAAGCACAAGTGCGTTTATTACCTCAACTCGCAGATGAAGAAGGAATTTGCGGAATATCTGAAGTATTTGCAACACAAATGGGGCGAAAGATTATCGCCGGAAACATATTTGTTTACGTCGCAGAAAATGAACAAACCGTATAACCGCGTAAGCATCAGCCGCTTGTTTGCCGGAATCTACCGCAAATTCGGGATAAAGGTAGCAAGCCACCTCGGACGACATCTGTTTGTATCAAAATTGGTCAACGCCGGAGTCAACATCTGTTTGGTGCAAAAATTAGTTAATCATCGCAATATTGCAACAACTCAGCGTTATTTTAATTATTCTGAAAAAATGCTGATGAACGCAGTAGAGAATGTGAGGGTGTAGGAAATGAAGGTAATTTATGAATTTGATACGGACAGCGATAATTTTGATAATTCGCAACTAAAGATCTTTCAGCAATCTCGGGAAATGGCATATACGATCAAGGAAATTTATAACCAGGTTCGTCAATGGAAAAAATACGATGAGCGAGATGCTATTCCCGCTGATGAGATTTTTGATGCAATTGTCGGAATTATAAATGAAAATACAGATATTGACTATTAAATAAAGGACTGCAACAAAAGTGCCTAATTAATAATTTTGCTTGAAATTTGCCTTATTGGGAAGTTACAATCATCTCGTATATAGCAAGAGATAATGGATAACTGTCAATACCGGGTAAAAAAAATGATACGACCATTGAAAATAACAGATTTAGACACGGTGATGCAGATATGGCTTGAAGGTAATCAGCAAGCACATCATTTTATTGCGGCGGAGTATTGGCAGCAAAACTATGATTTTGTTAAGCAAATGCTGCCGCAAAGCGAGGTTTATGTTTATGAAGATGAGAAATCCAACCGAATAAAAGGCTTTATAGGCTTGCAAGACGAATTTGTTGCAGGGATTTTCGTGCAAAAAGATGCCAGAGCACAGGGAATTGGGCGGCAATTATTGGATTATGTAAAATCATTGAATCATAATTTGAAATTATCGGTTTATCAAAAAAATGAACTTGCCATCAAATTTTATCAGAAAAATGGTTTTGAGGTCATCTGTGAGCAATTAGATGATGCTACCAACGAAAAAGAATTTTTAATGCAGTGGCAAATTAAGTAATTTTAGCTAATCCGGTATAAATGTTAAACAATGTTAGGAATCCGCACAAAGTTTAACATTTTTTTGTTTGAGGTATTTTTGCCGTTTTCAAAAGCGCTGATTTTTAGGGGTTTTCAGAAAAAATGTTAAAAAATGTATCTTCTTTAACATTTTGCATTTGATGAATAATTGTTTCAAAAATGCAACTATTATCTAGAAAATTTGAAACTATTATTCAATGCGCTTTGTTTTCTGATGAAAGCATATTTTGCTTGATTTTTAATATTATAGATAATATAATATCCTTAAATAGATTAAAATACAACATAAGGATAATATAATGTCTTTTGTTTTGAAATCGCCGCAAGAAATTATGCAAGATATTGCCGCCCGCGCCAAAGCCAAGCGTTTGGAGCAAAAATTAACTCAGCAGGGCTTATCCGTTCGCTCCGGTGTCAGCTTGGGAACAATCAAACGTTTTGAACGATTCGGGGAAATCTCTCTCAAATCTTTGATTGATATTGCTTTGGCTTTGGGATGTTTGGAAAATTTTGAAGATTTGTTTGCCTCCAACCAAATGCCGAAAAGCCTTTTTGAAAGCAAAACCGATAAACCGCGCAAGAGAGGAACAATCAAATGAGATTAAATGTATTTTTGAATACCTATGGTAATCGTCTGTTTGTCGGCGTTTTGGAAGAACAAAACAACCGGATATTTTTTGAATATGCGCCGGAGTTCATCGGTACAAATATTCCTTTATCTCCGTTTATGCTGCCTTTGAAACAACAGGTTTATGAA
>ONQU01000008.1 GCA_900320035.1 uncultured Rhodospirillaceae bacterium
AAACCAAAAGCTATAAATAAAACGAAAATAAGTTGTGCAAAAATTCCGGCTTCCTGCCAAAATTGGCACCACGGCTTGATTATTTGATAAAACAAAGCAAAGAAAATAAAATATACACCCAAAAAAGCATAACCAATGTTTGCTTTTAGATGTGCTTTTTGCGCTTTGTTTTGTTGCTTTTGCGGAATGTCCTCGGTTGCTAAAGTTTTTAAGTCCATGCCGCGCACGGTTTGCGGTTCTTCCTGTTGTTTTTTATAATCATCTAAGCGAGCTTTAATTTTTTCATTAACCATGCACAAACCACAACCTTTAGAGGTAAAGTAAGCGTGATTAGCATCTTTTTTGCATTGTTTTAAGTTTTTCAAAATGTTTTCCAACTGCGTTTGCCATTCTAGGGCTGTCGGACGTTCGTTACCTTTAGTAAAAGCACGTTCAAACATATTCATCGTGGTCTTATCAAAATAGTCGTGAATACTATACGGATGCGGCGCTTGGTAGTTATCCGGCCAAATACTGTAAGCATAGTGATATTCAGCAATACGCTCTTGAATAGACAGCATTTCCGCACCTTTCCGCGGCATTCCCGAAAACGGATGAATACCTTCATTTAAGAGCTTAAAAATAATCACCGCTAAGGCAAATTTATCCTGTTCTTCACCCATTTCTTGGCACGTTTGCGCCATACCTTCAGGATAAATATATTCTTCACTGACATATTCCGCCGGATAGCGGGCGCCTCTTTCTCCGCAAATCGAAAAACCGTCGCAATCAAACAGCGCCACCAATTTTGTGCTTTTATAAATAGACACATTGGCCGGCTTCAAATCAACAATATAGTGCTTACATGCATGCAAGGCGGCCACCACCGAGGTAACATTATAAGCAGCAAACACACGATCAATATAGCGCTCCGATAGACCCAATTTTTGCCGCACCGCCTTTTGCATTAGATGGTCCAACGAAATAGCCTCTTTGGTTTCAATTTCCGGCATCAAATAGCCCACGCAATAACCCTGAGCATCTTCTAAAAGAGCTGTCGGCCACGCAATTTGAATATACTCTTTGCCGTTGTATTTAATGGTCGGAATATTCGGGCGATTTTGTAGCATTGCCTCTAATTTTTTGCGATTGGTTTCACTTTTTTCGCGTTCATGATATATTTTCGCCACACTTTTAGAATGTGAAGCATCGCGATATATCTTTCCTGCCGCACCACCTTTATTAAGCAACTCACCCAGACGAACTTCTTCATGATGACCGTCGGCATAAAGTGCCAGATATTTTTTTAACGTTGCTTCATTCATGGCAACTTTGCCCATAAAATTGTTTTATCATCGGCATTAAGCCGCTGCGCACGTTTATCATCTAAAGTTTTACGCAACGCTTGTTCGGCATAAGTTTTTCTGTTTTCCTGCTCTAAATATTCGACAATCGGCACCAAAAATTTCGGCTGAATCTGATAGAAATCATCAGAAAAAACAAAACCGGTTACACCGTCAGTCATTAACATTAAGCGATTTTTATCGGCAAACGGTGTAAAGCGCAGACAATCTTGCCAATCGCTCATGGTATAAAAATAGGTTTCACATGAAAAGGCGCCGTTAGCCGGCTCGGAAACAACAAAATTTTCATAATCACCTTGCCTAAAAGCAAGACCGGCACCATCGCCAATATGAAAAAAGATACCTTGATTTTGGTCGTAAAAAACGCCCACCAATGTGGCTGAAAAATCAACCAAATTAGCCTCTGTTTTACTATGATTATAACGATGTAGCGTCAGTTTATCGCGCGCTACATCAATGGCTTTAACTACATCACTGCGAATGCTTTCCAAGCTTGAATTAACCAACAAATCGCACAATGTTTCACAAATTATCTGGGCACCGATTTTACCATAACGGGCTGAACCGGCACCATCGGAAACAACCGCGACGAACTTGTGATTTTTGCTTTTACTTTGACAATAATCCTGACAAGGCAAATCCTTAGCTTTATGCCAAGCTCCTTTCAATGAGGTTTTTACCGTCTGAATATTGTCTGCCTTTACCATCTTTATTGCTTCTCATTCCAATCGGTAATATCATCAAAATACTGATTAGCGTTTGGTGCAGCTTTAGATACACACGAAACGCTGCGGCTGAGCCATAAGAAAAATTCGGTAAATCGCAGACCTGTCAAACGCTTTGGCGGCAAGAGAGAAAATTTTGCTAATTTATCTAAATTTGCGCCTTGCGTTCCAATGGCGTGAATAACCACTTTTTTATTTTTCTGCGCATAGCGGCAAATTTCTGCCGATTCTTCCCAACCATAATCAGTCGGTTCACCATCGCTGATAAGAAAAATCCACGGACGCTTTGAGGTAATACCGCAACTGTCATATAAACATTTTTGCTCCTCAATTTTCTTTAGGGCTTTTTCCATGGCTTTACCAATCGGGGTTAAACCACCGGCTTCCATAACAGGAGCGACAAAGTTCATGGCATCGGTCCACTCGGAAACAACTTTAACTTCATCTTTGCCGGAGGCTTGAATAATTAAAATTTGCACCCGCGAACTGGCATCAATATCTTCTTTAAGCTCTTTTTCCAAAGCCTGTAAACCGGCATTTAATTGCTTAATCGGTTCACCGCGCATAGAACCGGAACAGTCAAGCACCAACACGCACGGTGTCCGCTCATTGGCATTGTCGGCAAATTCGACATAAGGAATTCTTTCAATTTCACTTTTTTCAGTCATTTTTGCCTCCTCAATCGTGCGGATAATTGTGCGGGTATCCGCTTTCCGGAAGTGGTTCCGGTGCAGAATAACGCCCACAGGCAACCAACATTAAGCATAGAATGCACATTGTAAAAATTATTTGCAAATTTTTCATTTGTTAACCTTTTTTTTGATGTCTGTCATATATATCTGTTATACATAAAATCTTACGTTATTATATTTGTAGCAGAAAGATGTTAATGAATGAATAAAATTTTGCAAATTATACCGGTTTTATTTTTGATATTTGGTATATCCATAGCGCCCGCCGATGCGAAAATAAACATATTTCCGCAGGCACGCTATATTCCCGAGCTTAGTTTTTACGGCGACAGTGGCAATGCCTATAAACTTAAAGACTTTCATCAAAATGAGCTGTTAATGGTGGTGCTGTGGTCGCGTTCTTGCGGTCCTTGCATTAACGACATGAAGAAGCTTGATAAGTTTGCGCAAAAAGTAAAAGATAAGGGCATACAAGTTATTTTAATTTCGCCGGAAAAAGAATTTCGCACTGTTGATGAGCGGCATAATTTTTTGAAAAAAATCGGTGCGCCGCATTTGATCAGTTATGTTGACCGCAAATCAAATTTTGTTAACGGTATGGGAATCTTTGTAACCCCTGCGGTTATTTTGGTTAACCAGGATAATGAAGAAGCCGGACAAATCACCGGTGGTGTTGACTGGGACGATAGCGACGTTATTGAATATATGTTGAAGTTAAAAAACGATATCTCAAAGAAACTTTATGAGAAGAAAGCCGCCGAGCAACAAAATCAAGAACAAGATTGATAACCAATCCAAATTCTTTTCAATAAAGTGGCGCATTTTTTCGCCATAAGTTTTTAACAGCCACGCAATTAAGAAAAAGCGTATGCCGCGCGCAATTATTGAAGCTATCGTAAATACAACTAGATTCAAATGTACCACCCCGCTGGCAATAGTGATGATTTTGTATGGAAACGGCGTAATACCGGCGCCAAAAACAATCCATGCCCCCCATGCCTCATAGAGATGCTTAAATTCATTGAATTTATCCAAATAGCCATAGAAATTTAAGAGTGGTTCGGCAATAAGTTCGAAAAAATAAAAGCCGATAACATAGCCCAAATAAGCCCCGATAACACTGGCAAGAGTGCATACGCCGGCAATGCGCCAAGCCTTTTTTGGGGTAGCTAAAACCATCGGAATCAGCATAATATCCGGTGGAATCGGAAAAAACGAACTTTCCACAAATGATATAACAAACAACCAACCTAAAGCATTCTTACTGCCGGAAAGATTGATTGTTTTATCATAGATGTATCGTACCAATTTTTTAAAAGACATCTTCTGTTCCGTTAAAAGTCACCAGATGTCCTTATTTTTAGTGTAAAAATTTTTCAATTTCAGTAATATCTTGCGCTCTATCCACATAAAATATGTGCGTGTGTTGTAATGTGTGGCGCGCCGGAATAAATGCCGGCACATACTCTATTCCGACAATTCGCGGTTTGTTGCGTGCCAAATATTGTTGTGCAGCTTCAATATTATGCACTTCAAATATTTTGTAGGCCTTTTGTTGCAACGCAATTTTAAAGGGACTGGTCATTGCCGAATAGGTATCAAGCAACAAAATATCATGCTTCTTACCGCCAACACTGTAACTTTCGATAATATCCAACAGTTCAACCTTATTATCAGCATTAACATAGTGGGCAATTTGCGGAGATAGCGGAACTTCAACAGATGGCGATGTAACCACAATCAGCGGATAATCGTTTTGCCGATGCTGTATTATTGATTTTAATTCAGCAACCGATTGTGCATCGCTGATATGAAAAATTAAAACTTTAGGCACAACATTTTGCGTATATTGGTGCAACCTGTAAATATTATCCGTGGTAAAAGAATTTAACGAGTGCAAATCCTCAATCTGCGCCAAAATAGCTGCATTTTGCCCACCCTTATCATAGATAAAAATATTTTCCGTTATTTGGCCTAACATAAGCATATCCTCTGATTTAAAGAAGAATATATGCATTTTTCGACGTTTTTAAAGCGTACGGCTGCGAAAACCGCAGCCGTAATTAAAGAGGATGTGTTATATCCTTTGTTATTTATATTGTGCCAAATGTTCCAACAAAGCACGCTTTTCATCAACGTTTTTCTGCGCCTTGTCAAGCAACATTTCATAACGCGCCGGATTAGATTTATTAACTACTTGGAAGCGGGTTTCGCTTGCCATATAGTCAGCCAGCGGTTTGGTCGGTGCTTTTGAATCGAGCACGAGCGGTGCATTGCCGGCTTTAACGTTTTCCGGATTGTAGCGATAGAGTGGCCATGAGCCGCTCTCGACGGCATCTTTTTGATGGGTTAAGCCATCGGCCATATTTAAGCCTTGGTTAATGCACGGGCAATAAGCGATGATGATAGACGGTCCGTCATAAGCTTCTGCTTCATTGAATGCCTTAATAACCTGCATATCATTAGCGCCTAAGGCGACCTGTGCCACATAAACATTACCGTAAGACATGGCAATCATGCCCAAATCTTTCTTCGGTAATTCTTTACCGGCCGTAGCAAATTTGGCTGAAGCACCCATCGGTGTGGCCTTCGATTGTTGGCCGCCGGTGTTGGAATAAACGCCGGTATCAAGTACCAAAATATTAACATTACGGCCGCTGGCAATGGCATGGTCTAAACCACCAAAGCCAATGTCATAAGCCCAACCGTCACCGCCGATAATCCATACCGATTTTTTGATTAAATAATCGGCAACATCGTTCAAATGTTTGGCTTCGTTGCTATTGATATTGGCTAATTTAGTACGTAAAGCAGCCACATTATCACGTTGAGCGTCAATTTCTATATCATTGCTTTGCGGATTAGCTAAAATTTTGGTTGCTGTTTCACCTAATTGGTCTTGCATACGTTCCAAAAGCGATTTTGCCATTTGTTCGCCTTGATCTATGGAAATGCGCATACCTAAACCAAACTCGGCATTATCTTCAAACAGCGAATTTGACCAAGCCGGTCCATGTCCTTTTTCATCGGTACAATACGGCGTGGTCGGTAAGTTACCGGAATAGATTGACGAACAACCGGTTGCGTTTGCCACCACCATGCGGTCACCGAATAATTGCGTTAATAGCTTAATATACGGTGTTTCACCACAGCCGGCGCAAGCTCCGGAATATTCAAACAACGGTTGTACCAGTTGTGTCGTCTTCGGCAGATTTTTAACCACTTCAGAACGTTTAACATAAGGTAATGTTTCAAAGAACGTCCAATTGCCTTTTTCAATATCAAGATGATTTTCAATGTGGTCCATATTGATGGCGTGCAATTCCGGATTTTCTTTGTTTTTCACTGGGCAAGCCGTGGTACAAAGACCGCAGCCGGTACAATCTTCCGGCGAAACTTGCAAAATAAACTGTTTGCCGGCAAATTCTTTACCTTTATAAGCGGCACGCTTCAAGGTTGCCGGTGCTTTTTGCAGTTCTTCATCACTGGCCACTTTCATGCGAATGACGCCGTGCGGGCAGACAATCGAACATTTACCGCATTGGATACAAATGCTCGGATCCCATACCGGAATTTCAGTAGCAATACAACGCTTTTCATATTGGGTTGTGGCGGTCGGCCATGTACCGTCAACCACTTCCTGCAGTTCTGAAGTTGTCACACTATCACCTTTTTCGGCAATCAATTTGGCGGTTAAGCCTTGCACAAACTTCGGTGCATTAGCTGGAACCGGTGCCAAACGATGGAACGTTGAGGTAACATGATCCGGATAGTTCACTTCAAACAAGTGCGCCAGCGAAGCATCAACAGCGGCATAATTCTTTTGCACCACGGCATCGCCTTTTTTCGAATAAGTCTTCTTAATAGCAGCTTTAATTTGGGCAATTGCTTCGTCTTTCGGTAAAATATTGGAAATGGCGAAGAAGCAGGTCTGCATCACCGTGTTAATGCGTTGCCCCATGCCTGTCGCACGAGCCACTTCAACCGCGTTGATGGTATAAAACTTCAAATGCTTGGCTAAAATTTGTTCTTGCACTTCAATCGGTAAATGATTCCACACTTCGTCAGCTTTGTAAGGTGCATTCAAGAGGAATGTGGCACCGTCTTTGGCAATGTGTAAAATATCTACTTTCTGCATAAATTGGAACTGGTGACAAGCCACAAAATCAGCCTGATTTACCAGATATGCCGAGCGAATAGGTTTATCGGAAAAGCGCAAGTGTGAAGTGGTCATTGAGCCGGATTTACGTGAATCATAAACAAAATAGCCTTGACCATATTTACCGGCATCTTCAGCGATAATTTTAATGGAGTTTTTATTGGCACCCACCGTGCCATCGGCACCTAAGCCGAAGAATACGGCACGCACCACATCTTTGGGCTCCACATCAAACGAGGCATCATAAGCGAGCGATTTATGGGTTAAATCGTCTTCAATACCAACCGTGAAACCGTTAATCGGATTAGCTGAAACAGCATTGTCAAACACAGCTTTGGCCATCGCCGGTGTAAATTCTTTAGAAGACAGACCATAGCGGCCGCCGTAAATTTTCGGTAAAGCGGCAATTTTGCCGTTAGCAAAGGCTTGTGATAAAGTTGTAACCACATCTAAATAAAGCGGTTCACCGAGTGAGCCGGATTCTTTGGTTCTATCTAATACCGAAACAACCTTAGCCGTCTTTGGTAATGCTTTTAAGAAAGATTCCGCTGGGAACGGGCGATATAGACGAACTTTCAGCACGCCTAATTTTGCGCCATGAGCATTCAAATATTCAATTGCTTCTTCCACGGTTTCGGCACCGGAGCCCATCACCACAATCACATTTTCGGCATCAGGTGCGCCGACATAGTCAACCACATGATATTGCCGACCGGTAATGGCGGCAAACTTATCCATTTCTTGTTGAACAATGCCCTCAACCTTGTCGTAAAACGGATTAGCGGCTTCACGACCTTGGAAAAACACATCCGGATTTTGTGCCGTGCCGCGGATAACCGGCTTTTCCGGTTTAAGTGCATGTTTGACGTTGAACTTGTAGTCAACACCATCAAGCATGGCCCGCAAATCATCGTCAGAGAGCAACTGAACTTTTTTAATTTCGTGCGAAGTGCGGAAACCGTCAAAGAAGTGCATAAACGGCACACGTGAACGTAAGGTTGAAGTTTGCGCAATAGCGGTCATATCACCGGCTTCTTGCACCGAATTAGAGCACAACATGGCAAAACCGGTTTGGCGACAACCCATAACATCGGAATGATCACCATAAATAGAAAGCGCATGATAAGCCAGCGAGCGGGCGGCCACATGCATCACAAATGGGGTTAACTCACCGGCAATTTTATACATATTCGGAATCATCAAAAGCAAGCCTTGCGAAGCCGTGAAGGTGGTGGTTAAAGCACCGGCCTGCAATGCACCGTGGCAGGCACCGGCAGCACCGGCTTCTGATTGCATTTCTTGCACGGTTGGTGTGACACCCCAAATATTTTTTTGTTTTGCCGCTGACCAAGCATCAGCCCATTCTCCCATCGGTGATGATGGTGTAATCGGATAAATAACACAAACTTCGTTCATGCGATGCGCCACATTAGCGCAGGCTTCGTTACCATCCATCATTTTCATTTTTGCTTCTGACATTTAATTATATCCCCAATAAAAAAGTTGTTAAAACAAAACTGATGGTGGTTATAACATATTCAATTATAAAATCAAGTTCAATCGGCAATTTTGGCGCAATTTATATTTTAATGTTGACAGAAGGAAGAAAATTGACTACAAATAAAGGTAATTTATTATAATTATAATATTTTTATGCTTATGGAAAGAAATATTACAATCAGCGGCATTCGCGGCAGTATTAAGGCTGTTGTGGATTCGAGACTAGAAAATGATGTTACGGAGATGACAGATGAAAATCTCGCCAATCTAACGCTTGGTGTGGATTTAGGGATGGATTCCCTTGACATTGTGGAATTATCAATGTTGATAGAGCGTGAGTTCAAAATATCTTTTTCAGAGGATATCATCGGTAAGTGGGTTAAGAACAGAAATGAGCTGACGATTGCCGATATTGTGAAATATTGTAATGAAAATTAATAAAAAACCGCGGAGCTTAATGCTCGACGGTTTTTTTGTTAAGAAAAATGTTTTTCAGTAATTTTTTCAATCAAATCATTCAGCTTTTGCGGCTGCAAGGCTTGATTAACAACCACCACATTCCGGATAGCTGTGTGTTGACAACCTTCTGCACGGCACCAGTGAACATAAACTTCAACCTGATGACCGCGGCGAATTTCGCTGATTTTTGCTCCGAAACCACCGGTACCGAGTAAATCTTTATCAAAACAGAACTTGTCGGTTTCAAATTTACTCATCATTGTTGCTCCTTGATAAGGAACATCAACCGTTTGCGGCTGATTTCCGAGACTGAGACAATCATACTCTTTGGCACTTACTTCTTTAGCAAAAATCGCTCGGCACTCCAGCGAAAACACAATGGTTGCGTCACATAAGTAAACAACATCGGTTACCAAACCGACTAACTTAATAATTCCTTCCATACGCGTTGTATTTAAGCTTTTAACATAAAAATAAAAAGTTAGGGAGAGGAATAGTAGAATTTTCAAATAAAGTCAAGAAGATAAAATCAAATATTTTTCATAAAAGGCAAGAAAACGCTTGCAAAATAAATAAAATTCGGTTATCACTAGCTAGATTTTGAAGATAAGACACCTATGGTCCCATCGTCTAGAGGCCTAGGACGCGGCCCTCTCAAGGCTGCAACACGGGTTCGACTCCCGTTGGGATCACCAATACAAACAACAGCCTGCAAAATGGCTGTTTTTTCTTTTTAAATCAAGCGCTTAAGCGAGTTCGAATGTTATGTTTTTAAAATTGGCAGTTTTGGGAAATTTTACGAACCAGTTATAGCAATAATATAGTAAAATAAAGTATTTCTAAATTTTTCGCTTTTTTTAAAAGATACTTGACAAAATAATATACTTTTACTATAATATACATTGAATTTAAGTTCAATAAGGAGGAAATAATATGGTAGATGACGTTGATGATGTAAATTGGTCTAAAGAAAAATATATTAAAAATTTTTCTGCAATATTGAATTATTTGGAAAAGAACGATGGTATTGACGTTGCTGAAATAAGAGATTTGTATCATAAAGAAGTCGAAGAAAAAAAGCATAATCCTACTTATCAAGAATGGGGAGAACTATCAATTAAAGCACCTGGGCCAGCCATTGAAACAAAATTAACAAAATTGATTGAGAAAGAAAAATATGATGAGTTTTCAAAGGATGCAGGTCCTGGAAATTCAACTCATCTGCAAGCTATGAAATATTTTAAGGTAAAAGTTCTTAGTGCTGTTTTAGAACAACAATTTCAGATGGCACTTTCTAAAATGGGTAATGAATTAGGAAAGTAAAGTTCGTAATTTGCTTACTTAGCATCACTAATCTGGAGAGGAGTTGCATTTTTTTGTGCGACTCCTTTTCTTTTCTGAAGAATCTCCGGTTCGAGCGATTGTAAAGCCCAAATTTGTATTGTTTCGTTATCATATGTCTGTAAGCCTTGATTTATAAAGCTTTGCATCGGTTCCTTAACGGCAATTATTTCCGCTCGATGTTGCACTAAAAATTCGAAGATTGTCCACTCCGTACAGCCAACATGAAACCTCCCCTTGCGGGAGGTTTTTTGTAAATTACTATGTCATCGCTCGCTTTGCCGACTGGCAAACGCGTCAAGCGATTTTCCGTTTTTTTTATTATTTAATTCGAAAATCGCTTCACCTCGCTTATTAGCCCGAAGGAATGACTCGAAAAAAATAGGCATAACATTTTAAAACAACACTTTTTTTGCTTCATAACCGCCGATTTTACTTGATAATCTGAAATTGATTGTTATTATAAGGCTTATTGTAAAAATTTTGGAGGTATATAAATTAATATATGAGTGAACAACAAAATGACGAAGTTTGCGTCAACGAAAAAATCACCGCTAAGCAAGTTCGGTTAATTGATGCAAATAATGAAAACCGCGGTATTGTTTCTCTAAGAGAAGCATTGGCATTGGCCGAAGAAGAAGGCTTGGATTTAATTGAAATTTCACCGCAGGCTAATCCGCCGGTTTGTAAAATCTTGGATTTCGGTAAATATCGCTACGAACAACAAAAACGCAAAGCCGAAGCTAAAAAAAATCAAAAAGTTGTTGAAATTAAAGAGCTAAAATTGCGCCCGATGATTGATACTCATGATTATGAAGTTAAGGTCAAGCAGGCAAAGAAATTTTTGGAACAAGGTAATAAGGTTAAGTTTACTATGCGTTTCAAAGGACGCGAATTAAGCGCTAACGATATGGGTAAACAGGTTTTAACTAAACTCATTGAAGATTTAGAGAATATCAGTAAAGTCGATTCGGAGATGAAACTTGAAGGTCGGCAAATGACAATGATTTTATCACCGCAAAAATAAAATCAATACCAATAAAAAAGGCGGCTGTATTTGCCGCCCTTATTTTTTTAAATGAAATGCCTTAAAATAAACATTCCGCCCATTAAAGCAAGAAGCAATGTTCCTGCATAAAACGCGAACTGCTTAAAGCTTAGCCACCATCGATACATCAAGCCGATTTTATAAACTTGCCAGCCGATGATGTATAAAACAGCGCCTTTCAAAAAATGTAATTCCACCCAAGCGGTTTGCCAGCCGAAAATATAATCGACGCACCAACTGAGCCCACAACAAACAGCGGCACTCAAAGCCCACAAACAAGCCTCGGTGAACACACTCAACAACTTTTCCCACCATGTGACTTTTTTAATATCAGTATTCTGCCATAAATAGCATAACAGAACCCAAAATATCGCTACGAGGCAGAAAAATTGTCTTCCAAAGCAGTGAAAAACCATCGCCCCCGCAATCAATCCGGTCACTCCCAACCAAATCAGCGGTTTATCAAACTCTATTTTCATATCTCAATAATTTTAATTTATCCTAAGAATAGACGAGTTTTAAGGTTTTGTCAAGTAAAATATAATAATCTGCTAAAACAAAAACAGCATAGCGCTTGACACTTCTGTTTTGCTTTACTAATATGAAGCAATAAAGGTAGCAAAAAAATATGAGCGGTGTAAAAATTATCAAAATTAAAGCTGAAGATGACGGAATACGCCTGAACCGTTGGTTTTTGCGTGAGTATCCGGCATTATCGCTTAGCCGCTTGCAAAAGTTGTTGCGTACCAAGCAAATTAAGGTAGATGGTAAGCGTGCGGAAACGGCCACACGTTTATTGGCCGGACAAGAGCTACGTTTGCCGCCGCTTGATGAACAAAAAGCAATAGAGCCAAACAAGAAAATATCGGCGTTTGATGTTGATTATATAACGGCAATGGTTATTTATAAAGATGCCGATATTATTGCGCTTAACAAACCTTCCGGTTTGGCGGTGCAAGGCGGCACCAATACGCTCAAGCATATTGACGGTTTGTTGGACGCATTGAAGTTTGAAAACAATGAAAAACCGCGTTTGGTGCATCGCATTGATAAAGATACCAGCGGATTGCTGATATTGGCGCGCAATCGCCGTGTTGCCGAAACGTTGACGAAGGCTTTTCGTGAACATACTTTGCCGAAAACCTATTTGGCGTTGGTGCGCGGTTGTCCGGCTCAATTTGTC
Source organism: uncultured Rhodospirillaceae bacterium (assembly GCA_900320035.1). GTDB lineage: Bacteria > Pseudomonadota > Alphaproteobacteria > RF32 > CAG-239 > RUG410. The sequence goes on from ONQU01000008.1 coordinate 12,451, forward strand.
GGCGAGATTAATTTACCATTGGAAAAACAAGGGGAAAAAGTGGTTGTTACACCGGCCGGTAAAAAAGCCCTGACAACCTATAAGGTATTGGATAATGCCGCAAAAAAATATGCTTTGGTGGAGGCTTCGCCGCTAACCGGTCGAACGCATCAAATCAGAGCGCATTTAGAGGCTTTGGGAACGCCGATTTTGGGCGATGATAAATATTTTGGGCGTGAGCGTAAACGTTTGCCGGAAATTGCCGATAAACTTTATTTGCACGCTTATCAAATTGACCTTTCGGCGTTTTATGGTAAAAAAATGGTTTTGACGGCCGCTTTACCGCCGCATTTTGCGCAGGCCTGTCAATTTTTGGGATTGGAAAAAGGAAAATGAAAAAATTTTTGAAATATCTTTTAATAACATTGGCTGTTTTGGTTGTTGTCATTATAGGTTTTGTTAAACTTTTTGATTTTAATGATTATAAACCGCAGATTGAAAAGTTGGTGCATAAATATGCCGACATTAATATCAAAATCAATGGTGATTTAGCGGTAGCATTATCTTTAAAACCGACAATAGAGGTAAATGATGTGGCGGTAGCCTTGCCGGACGAGACAAAGGTGGCTAATATCGGCAATGCTTTGGTAGAATTTTCAATTATGCCGTTGTTGCATAAAGAGTTGCAAATTGACAGACTTGAAACCAGCGGCACGGAAATTTTTTATGATGAAAATAAGAGTGTGGCTATTCACCTTTTGGCAGCTGATATGGAAAGCCCGACTTCCCCGATACAAGTTGAGTTTGCAGCATCTGTTGAAGGTGTGGCAATAGATGGTGATGGTATTATTTCCTCTTTGCAAAGTTTACAAAAAAATAATTTTAACGATATGGATGTTGACGCTAAAGTTAACGCTCTTGGGTATACTTTGTTGTTCAAAGGTGTGCTCAATAATTTGCAGGATAAAATGACGGCGGCCGGAAGCTACGATTTAACGTATAAAAATAACAAAATCAATGGGCAAGTGGAAGTAAGTTTGGCCGAGGCAACGCCTTATGTTAATTTGAGCGCCGCCAGCGCCGAAATTAATGCTGCCGCATGGCAAAAAAACGCGCAAAATAATTATCTCGGTTGGTTTATTGCCGATGCCTATGCTGAAGAATATATTGCCGGTACAACATTGCCTTACAGCTATTTACGCATGGCTAATGCTGATATTACACTCGATTTTAAGAAGATTATCGTTGATAAAGACATTGTGGTTGATAACATGCAGGCCGATGTTTCGGTTAAAGACGGGGCATTTAAGGCTAATATTAAACAAGCCGAAACAATGGGCATGAAAATTAACGGCAATATCAGTTTAGATTCACCCAAAAGTTTGCCGTATATTAAGCTTAATATCAAGGGCAATACGCTGGATTTACAAAAGTTTATAACCAACACTCCCAAACCGCAAAAACAAAGTTTTTTAGATAGCGGTTGGTTTATCAGCACGGCACATGCCGCTAGCTTTATGCCAAGCACCAAAATTCCTTATCAATATTTGCGCATGGCTAACGGTGATGTTAAACTGAATTTACAAAAGTTAATGGTGGCACCGGATATTGTTTTAACGGATATTCAAACGGATTTTACACTAAAGAACGGCATATTTGCTGCTGATATAAAAAATATTAATGCCGGCAAAGGAAAAATTGCCGGCACAATTAATCTTGATGCCAAAAATCAAACAGTGGTCGCTAATTTAAAAGGGACGGATATTGTTTTGCAAGATTTGAATACGGCATGGTCGCAAGAAAGCAACAAAGATTTATACATTAAAAGCGGCGGGTTAAGCAATATTTTGATTAACGTTACCACAAAAGGCGACAACACCGATGCATATTTGCATAATTTAAATGGGCAAATTATTGCTTTAGCTGATAAATCGGTGGTGCGAATTAAAAGTTTGGAACGTTTACAGGGCAATATTATTGTACAAATTTTGCAGAATTTGAAAATTAATATTACTAATAAAGAGATGAATATGAAATGCGCCGTTTTGCGTACCGATATTCAAAACGGTCGCATGAATTTTCCGAAGGGTATTGTTTTTGATGCCAGTGATTTATATTTGGTGGCAGACGGGCATGTAAATTTAAGTGACGAAAAAATTAACTTAGCTATTCAGCCATTTTCGGGCAAAATTACCGACACCAATATTTCTTCTATTTTAGGTTCGCTCTTAAAAATTAAAGGCACAATTGCCAAGCCGCAACTTTCTATCAATCAAGAAGCTACCGCCAAGTCGGTGATTGGAGCTATTGCCACCGCCGGTGCCTATAATGTGGGTGATATGATGCTTTCAGCCGATAGAGCACCGTGTCATACGGCTTTGGCAGGAACAACTTATGCTGATTACTTCAAAGCCGATACTTCGGTACGCAACTCCGTTTCAAAAGGCTATAATAACACCCAAGAAGCGGTCAAAAGCGTCGGTAAAGATATAAAAAACAGCGCCAAACAACTTAAAAAAAGTATCAAAGGACTATTTCAATGATAGATTTTAGTGAAGCTGAAAAATACGTTGCGCAAAATAAAGAGCTGATAATCGGTACTCTGGCTGATTTTGCGCTGACCGATACTTTGCTTTTTTGGAGCGATAAAGAAGAACTTAAAACACTGCAGCAACAACAGTGGCAACCAGTTTTAAACTGGTTGGCGCAGCGGTTAAATTTGCATTTTTGCACCACCGAAGATTTTTGTTTGCCGCAGGAAAATGAACGCAGTAGTGAAATTTTTGCCGCCTATTTAAGAACGCTGTCTTTAAAGCCATTAACGGCGCTGTATCTGGCCGCTACTAACTTAAAGTCACCACTGTTAGCCACCATGTTTTTGGCCGGCAAATTATCGGCATCAGAAGTGTTTGATCTGGCTTTTTTGGAAGAACTTTACCAAGTTCGGCAATGGGGTGAAGATACTGCCGCCGCAAATTTACGCCAAATTATTAGAGATGATTTAAACGCAATAGAGGAATATATAAAAAATGGAAAGATGTTTACTAATTAAAGGTCGTGTACAAGGGGTTGGTTATCGCTATTGGGCAGTACGTCAAGCGCATGCTGTCGGCGATATTTCCGGCTATGCCAAAAATTTAGAAAACGGTGATGTCGCGGTTTTAATGCAAGGGGAAGAAAACAAACTGAATGCCTTGCAGATTATACTCCACAAAGGCCCGCTGTTTGCCCGCGTTGATTCGGTGATTGAATCACCGGAATA
>ONQU01000019.1 GCA_900320035.1 uncultured Rhodospirillaceae bacterium
GAAGCTGCGGTTGCTGCACTTAAAGTTGCAGAAAGCGAGATGATGCGTGCAGCTCAAAAGGGTGTATTTCATAAGAATACTGCTTCTCGAACGATTTCTCGTTTAGCACAAAAGATTAAAGCTCTGTAATTTTGTTGTAAAATTACTTTAATTTGTTTTATAAGCATGAACTGATTCGGCATCGTTTTGGTTTGTGCTTTTTTTGTGCTAAAATGGCGGATCTAGCGCGACTCTCGGAAAATCCGTTGTCAAGAAAATTAATTGCAATGTTCTAAAAAAGTTCTGTTGAATTTTGTTTTTTATATGTTAACAATTTATTTACGTTTTAGGTTTGGCTTGAAGAATTTTTTTGAGTTGAACGAACAGGTTATCTTTTAAGCAAAGAGGACGGTAGGTTTAATTGTTAGAGAAGAAAATCTGTTGACAAAGGTGGCTACCTATTTTTTAGGGTGGAAGCTCGTGGATATAAAGTAAGGGTTACAACGTTAGGATAGGACTGGGAAAGATGGCTGAAGAAGCAATTAACTACGAAGATTTATCTATTCATAATCAATGGGATGAAATTTGCGGTCAATTAAAGATGGAATTTGGCAATACGGCCTTTGAAAGTTGGTTGAAACCGCTTAGTGTTAATTCATTTGATGATGGCGTAATGCAGTTATCGGCGCCGACGGCATTTATGAAAAACTGGGTGTTGGCACATTATTCGGAACGAATCCATAAAATTTGGGAACATAAAAACCCGCAAATTAAAAAAGTGCAAATTATCGTGCAAAATATGCAAAACGTTAAGGATGATTCGCTCATTCGTAAATTTCCGATGACGCCGACACCGCGAGATGTTTTCAATGTTGCTAATTTTTCAAGCAATAATTTGAATTGTGGTACTTCTAAATTTAATCCGGCTTATACTTTTGAGAATTTTGTTGTTGGCAAAACTAATGAGTTTGCTTATGCAGCGGCGCGTAAAGTTGCAGAGACAAAAAATGTTTCGTTTAATCCGTTGTTTTTGTATGCCGGCGTTGGTTTAGGCAAAACACACTTAATGCATGCGATTGGGCAATATATTCAGCAACATGATCCGGAGCGTCATGTGGTATATATATCGGCAGAGCAGTTCCTCTACAAATTTGTGAATGCGTTGCGTTATAAAGATACGGCAGCATTCAAGGAGCAATTCCGTTCGGTTGATGTTTTGATGATTGATGATGTTCAGTTTTTAGCTAATAAAGAAAAAACGCAAGACGAATTTTTCTACACCTTTAATTCGCTGATGGAAGGCGGGCGGCAGATTATTCTTTCGGCGGATAAGTCACCGAACGATTTAGATGGCATCGAGTCGCGGTTAAAATCGCGCCTAAATAGCGGGTTGGTAGCTGATATTATGCCGACGGACTTTGATTTGAGATTAGGTATTTTGCAAAACAAAGCCAAGCAACTTGGTATTAACATTCCGCAGAATGTCGCCGAATTTTTGGCTCAAAGAATATCGTCAAATGTTCGTGAATTAGAAGGTTCATTAAAGCGCATTACGGCACATTCACAACTTTTGTCGGAGCGTGAGATTACACTTGATATGACGCAAGATGTGCTTAAAGATATGCTTCGTTCGATTGATCGTAAAACGACAATTGATGAAATTCAACGTAAAGTGGCCGAGCATTTCAATATTTCGGTTAAGGAGATGCAATCATCGCGTCGGGCGCGTAATGTGGCACGTCCGCGCCAAATTGCCATGTATTTAGCTAAGCAATTGACCTCGCGATCTTTGCCGGAAATCGGTCGTAAGTTTGATCGTGACCATACCACGGTTATGCATGCGGTGCGTAAAGTTGAGGAATTGGTGCTTGAGGATACCTCTATGGCCGAAAGTATTGAAACCTTGCGCCGTTCATTAGAAAACTGATAAAAAAATCTGTTGACGAGTTCATCTTTTGACTTCTGCTTTAAATATATCTTTGATAGTTTAAAGGAAGTTGATGAATAACTTTTGGTGATGAAAATGAAGTTTACAATTGAAAAAGCAATGTTATTAAAAACATTGAACCATGTACAGAATATTGTGGAAAAGAGAAATACCGTTCCAGTATTATCTAATGTGCGTATTGAAGCCGGAAATGACGGCATCAGCTTTAAAGCAACAGATATGGATACGGAAATTACGGAAGTCGTTGACGCTAAAATTTTAGAAAATGGAGCGATTACAGCGCCGGCGCACATGCTTTATGATATTGTGCGTAAATTGGCTGACGGTGCCGAAGTGGAGTTGGTTTATCCTGATGAAAAAGACCAACTGAGTATTGCTTCGGGACGATCGAAATTTTCGCTTTCAACCATTGGGGTGGAAGACTTTCCGGTGATTTCAACCGATGAGTTGCCAACTAATTTTGAGATGAAACGTGATGAATTAAAAGATGTCATTGACCGCACGCAGTTTGCCGCTTCTACTGAAGAAACCAGATATTATCTGAATGGTTTATATATTCATCCTAAAGATGAAGGAGATACAAAGGTTTTACGCATTGTGGCCACGGACGGACATCGTTTAGCGTGTGTGGAATCGCCTTTGCCAGATGGGGCTGCCCAGATGCAAGGTGTTATTTTGCCGCGTAAAACAGTGGCAGAAATTCGCAAATTGTTAGACGATACTAATGCCGAAATGGTTAAAATCGGGCTTTCTGACAGCCGGGTGCGTTTTGTGATGGAAGACGTGACGTTGGCTTCTAAACTGATTGATGGTACATATCCGGATTATGAACGGGTTATTCCGACCAATAATACCAAAATTTTGGAAATGAAAGTAAATGATTTGGCAAAAGCAGTTGATCGTGTGTCGGTAGTGGCCGAAAGAACACGTGCAATTAAAATGATTGCCAACAAAAATCATGTTATTGTGACCACTTCAAGTCCGGATTTAGGCAGTGCTATTGAGGAAATGGAAGCAACCTACGAGGCAGAATCGTTGGAAGTTGGATATAATTTCCGTTATTTGTTGGATATATTGGCGGAAATTAAGGGTGAAACGGTGCAGTTTAGCTTTAATGATTCATCTTCACCGTCCATTATTCACGATACTTCCGATACCAGCGCAATTTATGTTTTGATGCCGATGCGGGTGTAGATTCGTGAGTGCGTTAGACGCTAAATTACAAGAAATAACCAAAGCAAAGTCAGGCGTTACGCGTCTGACTTTGACTAATTATAGAAACTATCGAAATTTGCGAATCGAAACATCGATTGCACCGATTGTGATTACCGGTGCCAATGGTTCGGGTAAGACCAATATTTTGGAGGCGATTTCTTTTTTAACTCCTGGGCGTGGCTTGCGTGGTGCTAGATTAACCGATATTAAGCGAATCCAACAAGCAATGGAATCGGATTATTTGGCTGATGAGGGGTGGAGTGTTGCTGCGGATATTTTGAAAAATGATGAACCTTATCAAATTGGCACAACACTACAAAAAACAAATCGCGAAGAGGCGGTGATAAATAATGATGAAAATTTACGTGCTTATGAGCGGCGAATTGTTAAAATTGATGGGCAAAAAATCAATCAACAAGCGGAATTAGGAAAATATATTTCAGCAATTTGGATTACACCGTCGATGGATCGTTTATTTTCGGGTGGACCACAACCACGACGCAGTTTTCTGGACCGGCTGGTGTATGCGTTTGATTTAGAGCACGCCAAGCGCACGGCAAATTTTGAACATTTATATCGCCAGTGGTTGCAAATGCTGAAAAACGGTATCAATGACGTTCATTGGCTGCAGTCGCTTGAAGCGGAAATGGCTGCATTAGGGGTGGCAATTGCTGCGGCGCGGCGTGAGCTGATAGCGCGTCTTAATACTTTTATTGCACATGAGCCGGACAATGTTTTTCCTAATGTGCGTTTAGAGTTAGATGGTCTGATTGAAAAAAAATTAGACAGCGAAGCTGCGCTTAATGTTGAGGATTTTTATGCTACATATTTAGCGCGACAACGAGCATTTGTGCGACAAAACGAATCTGTTGATGGTGTTAATCGGACCGATTTTAAAGTGTTTTTTCAAAAGAAAAATATGCCCGCAGAATTATGTTCGACCGGTGAACAAAAGGCGCTTTTGATCAGTATTATTTTAGCACAAACCAAGTGTCAGATTTTAGATAAGGGATTTGCTCCGGTGTTGCTTTTAGATGAAGTGACGACACATCTTGATGATGCTAAACGTGATGCTCTTTTAGAAAAAATTCGTGCTTTGCATTTGCAAGCTTGGTTGACATCAACAGAGCCGCAGAATTTCACTCGTTTGCAGCATGATGCGCAGTTTTTACACGTTGCTAACGGACAAATTTCATTATAGTCGTTGGTGATTTTTTTCTTGATTTTTGCTAAAATTTTTCTATAATAATGACAATAAAATTATAATTATGTCTAACCAAAAGTAAAAGATTATGAAAGTACAATTATTAAGAAAGAGTGCGCCATTCTTTAAGGAAATTCACAGGGTGCGGTTTAGGGATTCGATGAAAGGTTTATACATTACCTTTCTGGCCAAAGTGGAAAATCAGCTCGAGTCAGAAATAAAGCAGTTTTTCTGCGTTGTTGATGGCGACCAGGAAAAAGCTCCTATTTACTTCAGTACGTTACTGTTTGCTAAAGAAGGGGATATTCTTGAGGTGTTGCCATACCACTATGAAAACGATCCGAGCGATAGAGTTGGTTTTGGTTCGAAAGTTATCGACGTAAAGAATCTCTCGCATCCGGAATTTAATGCAAACCCGATGATGCAGGCGTACCAAGAGGAATGGGTTGTGAAAAATGAGTAGTCATCAACATCATAATCGGATAAGAAAGGGCAGTTACAGGCTGCTCTTTTTTTGTACGGTAAAGGGAAATATGCGATGCGGTGAGAAATTTTATTGACATAATGTAAAAAAAATATACAATCCAACCACTATCAAGCTATTATTCTGATTTTAAATCTCGGTCAAGGAACGAGTATCTTGTATTATGGGTAAATTTTTTAGTTTTGGACTGGCTGTTTCGGCCATAGGAATGGGCGTTTTTTGGAGCCCGTTGTTTTGTGATGTGTCACGTGAAACGGAGCAAACAACAACCACTTTAGGATTGGCTATTGCTTTTGTTGGCGCTTTATGTATTTACGTAGCACTGATTTTGGATTGGCGTAAACGTCGTCATTATTGTTAACCATAAA
>ONQU01000023.1 GCA_900320035.1 uncultured Rhodospirillaceae bacterium
TATACTTTACCATAACATTTACCATAATGCAAGCATTATATGACAATCCGGCCTATTTTTAACATTATTGTAATATTTTTTAATTTTTTTGCATTTTTGGGGTAGATTTAAGCTCAAAAATGTGATATATTCAAATCCGTTGTTGTAAATTAAAAAGTTTTTTAGGAGCAGATATGAGTATTAAAAAATTGCCAACCTTGACATTCAATACCGGTGAATATGTCGTTTATCCGACCCATGGCGTAGGCAAAGTTGCCGATATTACCAAACAAAACATTGCCGGTTCTGAATTAGAAATGCTGGTTGTAAATTTTGATAAAGATAAAATGACCTTGCGTATTCCAACCACTAAATTGCAACATGTCGGGTTACGCAAAATTTCTGATGAAAAAACCATGAATGAGGCTTTTGCAACCTTGCAGGGGAAACCAAAAATTAAAAAACTCATGTGGTCTCGCCGCGCTCAAGAATATGAAAATAAAATAAATTCCGGCAATCCGGTGGCAATTGCCGAAGTCGTGCGCGATTTACATCGTACCGATAATTTGGCTGAACAATCGTATAGCGAACGCCAAATCTATGAGCAAGCAATCAATCGCTTAGCCAGTGAAGTTTCTATCTTCAGTGATTGCAGTATTGAAGAAGCCAATCAAAAATTGCTGGATGTTTTGGCAAAATAAACGTTTTTGTAACTAAATATAAAGGTCGGTGTATGACTTACACCGACCTTTATATTTACTCAAAGAACCAATGCCATAATGGTACAGCTCCAAACTTGATAACAGCCATCAACACATAATTAAATACCGTCAACCAAAACGAACTGCGCCACATAGAATTCAGGTCTAACTCTTTTTTCCAAATCCAAGAGCGGACAATGAAATAGCCCATTGCTGCCAGGGTGGCAAATAGTGGTGTAAACCAAAAATTTAACCCCAACAAAAGAGCGGCCTCAATACCCAACAGTGCGAACCAGTTGGCAATCTGGAAATCCGCTTGTTCATTCACACTATCCAGTCCCATTCTAAAGAACATGAACATTAAAACGGTATAAAACCAACACAAAATGTTGGAAGCCGTAAACATCTCCGGTCTAAGCCAGACACAAATCGCCATACCTATACCAGCCAACACCGCCAGCTTGATATAGAACTTTGAAAAATCCTTTTTCATAATTCTTTGTTTTTGGTTAATAATATAATCATAATACAATTTTATATAAGTGTACTTCCATTTTTGACAAAACGCAAGCATTTTTTTATAAAGAACGAGAAAAATGTTGCATTATCACACTTTTTTACCTATATTGAAGCACAAATGAGGAAAATATGGTTAAAGTTATTACATTCGGTTGCCGCATCAATGCCTATGAATCCGAGGTCATGAAGGAAAAGTTGAAAGACTACGATGATTTAATCGTGGTTAATACGTGCGCGGTTACCGGTGAAGCCGAGCGTCAATGTCGGCAAACCATTCGCAAACTCAAACGCGAAAATCCGCAGGCTGACATTATTGTCACCGGCTGCTCGGCTCAACTTAACGCGGCAAAACTGGCACAAATGGCGGAAGTTTCATTAGTGCTCGGCAATCAGGAAAAAAAACAAATTGAAAAATATGTCGCAACACTCAATTCTGCTAAACAGCAGGTTGGTGATATTATGACCGATACCACTTGCGACGATTTTATTATGACCGGCTTTGAAGGACGCCATAAAGCCTTTGTACAGGTTCAGCAAGGTTGCAATCATCGTTGCACTTACTGCATTGTCCCCTACGCACGAGGACGCAACCGCTCGGTTCCTGAAAATATGATTATTACCCAAATTAAAAAATTATTAGCTGCCGGATTTAAAGAAATTTGTTTGACCGGTATTGACCTTTGTTCCTATCAACCGTCTTTAACCACTCTGATAAAGCATATTTTAGAGCAAATTCCGGAATTACCGCAGCTCAATTTCGGTTCACTTGATCCGGCCGCTATTGATGACGAATTTGTAAATTTAATTGCGCAACATTCTAATATCGGCAACTACTTTCATTTTTCCGTACAATCGGGCGATAACGCAGTTTTGCGTAAAATGGGACGCCGGCACGGTCGTGAAAAGGTGATTGCAATATGTCACAAAATCCGCCAGATAAAACCAGATGCTCGATTCGGTGCTGATTTTATCTGCGGTTTTCCAACTGAAACCAAAGAAGCTTTTGATAACACTTGCGCCTTGGTGCGCGAAGCCGGTTTAAATAAGCTGCACGTCTTTCCATATTCGGAGCGTAACGGCACGCCGGCCGCCACATGGCCACAAATACCGATGCAAGAACGGCGCCGCCGCGCTGAAATTTTACGTCAATTAAGTGAGGAATAAATGTCTTTTTTACAAAAATTAGGAATAGGCTTAAAAAAATCCTCCGCTAAAATAAACAGCGGAATCAAAGATATTTTCAACAAAAAGAAAATAGACGTCACCACTTTAGAAGAATTAGAAGAAGTGCTGTTGACGGCAGATTTGGGCGTGCAAGCAACAACCAAAATAATCGATCGCTTCGCCCAACAAAAAATCGATAAAAATGCCGATGACATAACGATTCGCAATTTATTGGCGCAGCAAATTGAAGAAATTTTAAAGCCTTGTGAAGCAAATTTAAGTTTTGAAGTGGCAACAAAACCTTACGTTGTTTTAATGGTTGGGGTTAACGGTGCCGGAAAAACAACCTCAATCGGTAAATTAGCCGCTAAATTGAAAGCTCAAGGTAAGCAAGTTTCCTTTATTGCCGCCGATACATTCCGTGCCGCCGCCGTTGAGCAATTAGAGCAATGGGGAATCCGTAACAATATCCGTGTTTTCAAAGGTGCAAACGGTTGTGACAGCGCCGGTTTATGCTATGACGGCTTAAATGCCGCCATTAAAGCCGGTGATGACGTTGTGTTTATTGACACGGCCGGTCGCTTACAAAACAAAAACGGTTTGATGGATGAGCTCAAAAAGATTGTTCGCGTGTTGCAAAAAATTATGCCCGAAGCGCCGCACAGTATTCTGCTGACCATCGATGCTACCACCGGGCAAAACGCTCTGGCGCAGGTTGAAACTTTTCGCCAGATTATCGGTATTACCGGAATTATTGTCACCAAACTTGACGGTTCCGCCAAAGGTGGCATTTTGGTTGCCGTTGCCGAAGAACAAAAATTGCCGATTTACTATTTGGGTATTGGCGAGCAAATCAGCGATTTAGATAGTTTTAATGCACACGCTTATGCTGAAAATCTTTTAGGCCTGAATTAAAATCTGCGATTAATATATTCGCTTGGCACAGCTGATGAAATTCCGCGCAAAGCCGCTATTTTTTCTGCCAAACTTTGTTTATGAACGGTAATTTTATTGGTTGTTGTCATCGGTTCTGCAATTTTTTGTTGCGATTGAAATGACATATTATCGTCTCTCAATAATTCAGTAAAATCTTCATCTGCAGTATCGCCATCAGCTGCGAAAACATCATCACCATTCAAGTATGCCAACTTTCTTTTTACTGCTTCGTTCATCGGCACAAATTGCTCGTGTAAGGTTTGTTTTAATTCTTTTCTATCCATTGTCTTTTTCCAAGATAATACGACCGGTTTTAATTAAAATCAAATTATCTAAAACCCAGCGATTGATTAAAATAACTTTTTCATCTTCAATACCCATCACCCGCGCCACATCAATAATGATATCAAGCTCATTATCATGCAAATCATCATCAATGTTAGCTAACAAGCAAAGTTCCTTAATCAACTCCAAAGCATGCTGACGCTCGTTAATCTGTCTGGCTTCGGCCATACAATCAATGGTATCCGCCGCTTTAATAATATCAACCATCGCCGCATTACTAAAACCATACCGCGCCGCAATAGCCTTCAAAAACTCCACTTCTTCAGTTTCAATAGCCCCATCAGCTTTAATCAATTTACAAAAAATTTTCAAAAATGCTATTTTTTCATTTTCTGAAAGTGTTTTTATATAATCATCATCCATAAAATCCTCACTACTTATTTTTTCATTACTAACACACTAACAAAATAACTCCGGTAATGTCAAGACCTTAAAAATCTACGCCTCATCGATAAGAAGCACGTTTTATGCGGTCGTTAATCGCCAAACCCAATCCTAAATTAGGAATTGGCGCTATGGCAATTTTACCATGCAATGCCTGTTCATCAGCTAACCGCAAATAAGCAAACAAATGGCTTGCTGCTTCCGCTAAATCACCGACCGGACTGAGATTTAAATCGCCATCTTGTGTGCCAAAGCCGATATAAAATTCATCTTTGTCCGGAATTGCAACATTAATGCGTAATTTATTTTTCGGTGCATAATGGCGCAATAATTGTCCCGGTGCCGTCGGCAAATCCGGATTTCCACCGGAAATCAAAACTTTTTGATTTAAAAATGTTTCAATATCTTCCTTAGCTGTACCACCGGCACGCAACATCACAACTTCCTTACCGGTTAAATCAATAATCGTCGATTCTACGCCAACTTTACAAGCACCGCCGTCTAAAATCATATCCACTTTATCACCCAATCCGTCAGCCACATGTTGGGCAGTTGTCGGACTGATTGATTGATATTTATTTGCCGAAGGGGCCACAATCGGCACCCCGCTCTTTTTAATAAGAGCAAGTGCCGTCGGATGATTTGGCATGCGTACCGTCAAAGTTCGCAAGCCCGAACAAGCCAAATCGATACTCGGGTTTTCTTCAATCCGCCGCAATACCAAAGTTAACGGCCCCGGCCAAAAATGTTTAGCCAAAGCAAAAACACGCTCATCTGTTGCGGCATACTCTTTTAAAAAATCAACTTCCGCAATATGTGAAATCAGTGGATCAAAATGCGGACGTTGTTTGGCCGCAAAAATATTTGCCACCGCTTTGGCATCATATACATTCGCGCCCAAGCCGTATACTGTTTCCGTTGGAAAAGCCACCAAGCCACCGGCTCTGATTACCTCAGATGCCCGACATATATTTTCTTCACTGCTTTTAAAAATATTACTCATTATCTGGACACTTGAAAAATTGCACTCAAAGCCGTATCGATATCATTTTCGATATAGCTATCAATAACTTCCATATCTTGCCGGTCAACAATTTGATATTCTTTCTTTTCATAGTTATAAGCCAACATATCAAATTCATTACGCCCCAATAAAATTGTTTTTTCCGGCCGCGGCAACTTCTCATTTTGGTCAATAATATCCAGCTCATCATCAACCGTTGCCCCAAATAAATAGCAACCGTCAGCCTTAATTCCGTTATGATGTTTTAAAAAGGCGACATACGACGGAGGGATAAAATCCAATCCCATATTATGCAAAACTTTTTGCGCCACAATAACCGCCTCACTTTCCAATGGTTCCCCCTCCGTAAAAGTAATCGACGTTAGATGCTGGAGAAAATTCTTTAACATCATTCTTTCTCCGCCTGCATTTTGTTTATTGATAAAATTGGCGTTTGCATAGTTTCTTTATTTTCATGCTTTTTAATTTTTTTCTTTTCCTTCCGGCTTCTAATTTGCGTCTTTTTGAACCAAGTTTCAAAATCTTTAATTTTTTGCGCATCGGCATCCGGATGTTCTTTCAAATTTTTAATATCATCCAAGACTTGAGTGACCGCAACTCGAGAATAATCAATACCATATCCGGTTGCAATCTCCGCTTCGTTTTGCAACAGTTTTTGCATCATATTGAAATAATTGACAATATATTTTTTATCTTCATTGGCATGTCTGACAAATTCCAAATTATTTTCCATATCGGCATACAACCGCTTATCAGGGCCGAAACCGATCATCAAACAGGTTCTTTTATTTTCAATATTCAGGCGTGAATAATATTGCTCAACTTCATCGCTTTGTTTGATAATTTTATCGAATAAATGGATATAACCGGCATGAATACGCGGATCAACCAACATACCTCTGTAATTTGTACAAGCAATACCTTTCTGATTACCGGCAAACATAACCGCTTCCACATGATGAAAATCCAAACGCGGCAAATCTTTTGCCGTTAATGCTTCACCGTTTTCATCTCGCGCTTGAATCAATTTTTCTTGGTGATGATCAACCAAATATTCCACAAACTCCGGATGAATTCTCGATCCCACCTTCATAGATTTAAGGTTGTATCCGGCCGCTTGCAAATCATTTATAATCCGCGGCGTATAAACAAGAGAGGTAACGGTTACGGAACTTGTATCCGTTATCCCATAGCGCTGCATGGCATTACACACGGAATAAACCGCTTCCGGACGATATCCTTCCTGCATTAACATTTTTTGATAACGCACTCCGCAAGCCTTCATCACTTCTTTAACAAATTTAGCTTTAATGCTTTCACCTTCAGCCACAAATGAAACTTTAACATCTTGTGTCGATTTCTTAAAGGCATTAAAAATAACATCACAAAAGTCATTTACGCGCATTACCTTCAAAGCATCCGGATTAATGCCTCTTTTTTGCAAATGGCGGCGAATAACCGGCGTAATTTTACGAAAACTGGAAAATTGCATAAAAACGCGCCACATCGGCGATTCATCCATTTTATAGGCACTTAACGGCCATTTTCCTCTGTTTTCCGGTTTTAAAAAATATTTATAAAAAGAACCCAATTGATAAGGCTGCCGCTTATCAATACAACCATAACAATCCATCCGAATAAGGCGTTTTTCATCTTTGGCAACTTTATAATATATACCTTCATCATATGAAGTTCCGGCTATTTGATGAATTTTATTTAAATGATATACTGCCGCATCATTAAAATTTTTAGCCAATCCTTTTAACTCATTACACTGACCATACTCCGCCGTCTGCTGCAACAGTTTTATCATGGCCAGCTGTTCATCCAAACTCAAATTCAAAAAATCTTGCTTAAACTTCTCCGGACTGAGCAAAATATCCATCAACTTTGCTTCATAAGGCGATCTTGTGCGTTTAGGCGGCAACAAGTACTCATAAACCGGAAGATCTGCTTTATCATCCTGTTGCTTATTTTGATGTTTTTGCCCATACGTTTGCTTTGCCATACCTCACCTCAATTGCATTTTGTCTAATTATAGCATACAAAACCCAATTGTCCAGCTTTTTTTTAGCAAAATCTAAAATTTGTTTCTACTCAAACTCGTAAAGCGTTCTACCGTTTTTTTTCAGCCAATCATGACCACTTTGCCAATTTGGATTAAGCTCTGCCACACACCCCCAAAAAGCTACCGAATGATCTTGATGTTTTAAATGTGCGACTTCATGTGCCAATAAATAATCAATCACCTCACGCGGCGCCAAGGCAATCCGCCAACTATAATTTATATGTTGCAAAGTTGAGCAACTTCCCCACCGTGATTTTGTATCTTTAATACTTACACCATTTACTTTTTGCCCTATTTTACTCGCTAACATCGCCGAACACTCGTAAAACTCCTTTTCTGCAGCTTTTTTAATGTAGTCCTTAACCCGCCGATGCAAAAATTCTTGACTACCGGAAACATACAAAATATTACCGTCTAACCGCGTCCCGCAACGTTGCTCGGGACAATGACAAATTGTAACTTCTTGCCCCAACAATGAAAAAGTCAAACCATCGGTAAATCGCTTAATCGGCGGTAATTTGCTTAAATTTTCAATCAGCCAATCCATATGTTCCTGCACAAAATTAATGGCTCGCTTACGGCTGCAAAACCGCGGCACACTCAAGACCGGAATACGCTCTTTATGATCGATTCGCAAGCTGATTTTCCAACTCGTCCGCGCCGGCACAACCTTTATGTTCATTCCCACGGCTTCACTAATATCAAAGATCCGACCAGTCAACAATGTAATCTTCATAATCCGCCACTTTTGTTTCATTAACTAAATCGCGCCCCGTCAACGCCATACCGGCCGCTTGCACACTGGCCGCCTGACCGCTGAGAAGCGGATGCCATGCCGGCAAATCATAACCATTATCCAATAGCCAATATGCACATGTTTTCGGCAACCAACGCGGCTTTTCACGCACCGCATTTAAATCTATATCGCGACAATCCGGCACCACCTTAAAACGCTGTTCATATATTTTACATAAACAACTTTGACAATCTAAAAACCGGCAATATGTATTGGTAAACTTTATTTTACCCTTAATCTCTAACTTATTCAAACAACATTTTCCGCAGCCGTCGCATAAAGCCTCCCACTCCTCATGGCTCATTTCTTCCAGTTTTTTATGCTTCCAAAACTCCGGTTCTAACTTTAATGCTGCATCAACCCTTGCTTGCGGATTGTATTCGGCTTGCAATTCTATTTCAACCTCAGTGCCACTCATAAATCATCCCAATCCACAATATAATTTTCAATTTCTTCAGCGGCAATATTAAGCTCTGAAACCACCCTATTTTTCAAACTCGGCGTCGGTTTATCCTCATAATCGGCATCAAAAAGCCGCCGATACGCACATGATTTCGGCATAAAGGGCAACTTATCAACATTATCTTTGGTCAGCTTCAAACATTCCGGCACTACGTCACAACGCTTGTCGTAAATCGTACACAGCGAATTTTCTAAATCAAAATAACGGCATAAAACATTGGTATGATAAATTTCATCGGTATCGATATCTTGCAACGAATGAAGACAACATTTTCCGCAACGCTTACAAATTGCTTCCCATTCTTCATCACTCAACTTATCCCACGGGCGCGCCATATTCTATCCCCGCTGTTCCGGCAGATGATCGGATTCGGCTAAATCACCGAATTGCGTATAATCCCCGTTCCAATAAAGTTTCACCGTACCGGTCGGACCGTGACGATGTTTGCCGATAATCACTTCCGCCACATTCGCCGTCTGCCGATCACGCGTCACCCATTCTTCATGCTTCTTGGCAAATTTTTCCGGTGATTCATCTTCTTTCGGTTTAGGCTCAGCATTGTGAATGTAATAATTTTCCCGATACACAAACATTACAATATCAGCATCTTGCTCAATGGAACCGGATTCGCGCAAATCAGACATCACCGGACGTTTATCATCACGCGATTCCACCCCACGGTTAAGTTGCGATAAAGCAATTACCGGCACTTTCAATTCTTTAGCTAAAATTTTCAAACCGCGCGATATTTCCGAAAGCTCTTGCACCCGATTACCTTCGCTTTTACGATCACCGCTACCGCTAATCAGTTGAATATAGTCAATTACAATCAAACCTAAACCTTTGCTGCGTTTAAGCCGCCGTGCCCGATTGCGAATAGCACTGATACTAATCCCTGGTGTATCATCAATATACAGCGGAATACTCTCAAGTTCAGAAACTGCCGCTGCCAAACGCGTAAATTCAGCTTCGGTCAATTTACCGGTGCGCATTTTATGGCTTTGCGTCTGTGTGTTCGTTGATAATATGCGCGCTGCTAATTCATCACACGACATTTCCAGCGAAAAGAACGCTACGCCCATATTTTCCGGCTTAACTTCCGCCGTAAATTCCGGATTTTTTTGTTTTTTACGCTCATATTCATCTTTTAGGCGCGCAAAATATTCTGCCACATTATAGGCAATATTGGTCGCTAGAGCAGTTTTCCCCATACCCGGTCGGCCGGCCACAATCACTAATTCCGAATCATTTAAACCGCCGATTTGATAGTCAAGCTTAGTAAATCCCGACGGCAAACCGGAAATTTTTCCTTCTTTTTGATACGCTTTTTCAATAGAAACCAATGAAGAATGTAAAGCGCTGTTAAAATCAATAAACCCGCCTTGTGGTGAGCCGCTGTCAGCTAAATTATAAAGAATGCGCTCGGCATTGCTGATTTGGTCGTTGGCGGTTGCATCAACCGTTTCCGTCATCGCTGCATTAACAATTTCAAAACCGGTATTGATTAATTCACGACGCAAAAACTTATCATAAATAAATTGTGCATAATATTCCACATTAGTCAGTGGCGAAGCACTTTCTGCCAACTTCACCAAATAAGAAAAGCCGCCAACCTCATTAAGTGTTCCTTGCTGCTCAAAATAGTTTTTCAAAGTCACCACATCAGCCACCTGATCACGCCCGATTAACTTTGCCATCATTTCATATATCTTTTGGTGCGTCGCATCGGCAAAATATTGCGGCTTCAAAATTTCTTCTACCTTTTCATACAATTTATTGTTCGCCAACAAAGCGCCCAACACCGCTTGCTCGGCTTCAATATTCTTCGGTAATTTGTTAATATCAGGTTTTTCCATTCGTCACTCACTTCAAAAAAACATTATCAGTTTTCCCAAGATAGAAAAAAAACAAAATGTTGTTTAGTGAAATATTTTTTTACTTGTGGATAATGGGTATAAGGTTTATATTCTGTTGAAAATAAAGGAGATTAATTTATGCCTCTGCAAAAAATTTTAGTCATCGGCGGCGCAGGATATATCGGTAGTCACGTTGTCAAAGCTCTGCTTGAAAACGACTTTGCCGTCACGGTTTATGATAATCTATCCACCGGTCAGAAATGCAATTTATTTGCCGCTGCCGAATTTATTGAAGGCGATATTTTAGATGCACTGCATCTCGAACAAGTGATGAAAAACGGATTCGCTGCCGTGGTGCATTTGGCGGCTAAAAAAGCTGTTGGTGAATCTATGGAAAATCCGCAATTATACGCTCTAAATAACCTTATTGGCGCTATCAATATCTTAAACGCGATGGTTAACAACAACGTTAAAAACATTGTATTTTCTTCCACAGCGGCTGTTTATGGCACACCGCAATATGTGCCGGTTGATGAACAACATCCGCTCAACCCAATGAGCTTTTACGGCTTTACTAAGCTCAAAATTGAAGAACTGATGCAGTGGTATAGCCAATTAAAAGACTTTCATTATATTTCTTTGCGCTATTTCAATGCCGTCGGTTACGCTGCCGATGGTTCAATTACAGGACGCGAAAAAAATCCGCAAAATTTACTGCCGATTGTTATGGAAGTTGCAACCGGAAAGCGTGAAAAATTACAAGTTTTCGGTCATGACTATGCAACGCCGGACGGCACTTGTATTCGTGACTACATTCACGTTGAAGATCTGGCCGATGCACATGTTGCGGCGATTCGCCAATTACTCGCCGGTATCCCTTCGCAAACCATCAACCTCGGCACCAATCACGGTACTTCCGTATTAGAAATCATCGCCGCTACCGAACGCGTTATCGGTCGCCCGATTAACTATGAATTTGCGCCACGACGCGCCGGTGATCCGGCAATTATTGTTGCTTCTAACAATAAAGCACGACGAATTTTAAACTGGCAGCCGCGCTACTTAAACATTGACAATATCATTCAAACAACTTGGAATCTGGAAATAAAATAATGGATATGATTGCAAATATATTTTCTTCTATTTCAGCCACTGCCGGCCATCTATCGCCGTTTTGGCTGTGGACATGGTTTGGCATAGCGGTCATCGTTTTACTTGCTGCCGATTTATTTTGGTTTAACCGTAAAAATGAAGAGCCGCATTTTTGGCATACGTTTTGGATTTGTATAGCCTATATCGCCGCCGCACTTTTATTCGGCGCTTTTGTTTGGTACGAAGACGGTGCCGAAAAAGGTATGGATTATTTTACCGGTTATCTCTTAGAAAAAAGCCTTTCCATGGATAACATCTTCGTTATGTCAATGGTTTTTGCCGCCCTCGGTGTTCCAAGTAAATATCAACATCGCGTGCTGTTTTGGGGCATTTTAGGCGCTCTGGTCATGCGCGGTCTGCTTATCGGTATTGGCGATGCTTTAGTGGTGCGTTTTCATTGGATTCTTTACCTCTTTTCAGCATTTCTTATCTATACCGGCGGCAAAATGCTTATCATGAAAAAAGAAGAACAGGTTGATATCCGTGATTCCAAAATTTTTCAATGGGTATCAAAAATGTTTCATGTCACTCATGAAATACGTGGCGAACATTTTTTTGTTAAAGAAAACGGCCGCCATTATATTACACCGCTGTTTTTTGCACTGGTTACCATTGAGCTGATGGATGTGGTGTTTGCGCTTGATAGTATTCCGGCCATTTTCTTGGTCACAACCGATGTTTATGTGGTTTATACCAGTAACATTTTTGCCATTTTAGGCCTGCGCGCACTATACTTTTTATTGGCAGCAATTATTGATAAATTCAGCTATTTAAAACCGGCTATTTCGATTATTTTAATTTTCATCGGCTTTAAAATATTTTTACCGAAAATCGGCATTGAAGTGGCGGAATGGCAGTCTTTAGCCGTCACCATCGGTTTACTCGCAGGTGGTATTTTGCTTTCGTTAATTAAAAAAACAAACACAGCTGACAATGCCGGAAAATAAAGTATATATCAGCATCGGTCGTCATGCCCGTTATGGTTTGGGTGATACGGCAATTTTACGCGAAGATATGCTTTCGGCTTATGCCATAGGTAAAATGTTGCAACAAATTTTACCTACTTGTTCCTGCGTTTATCATTCGCCGTTGGAGCGTGCGATCATCACCGCCAAATTTCAAGCTCTCGGACTAAATTGCAATCATCTCCTGGAAAATAAATTTCTTGATGAAAGCACTCCAAAATATGAAGTGCAAAAATTCATCAATCATCTGTTGGAATTAACCGACACCAATGTCCGCTATTACCATTTTGTAACTCATTTACCGGTCATTGAAAAATTGGGCTTACCCTTTTTGACTGCGGGAGAAATCTGCTTACTGACCGCTGATAATTGGCAAGCGATGTTATCCGAAAATTACGCACTGCAAACCATCAGTCCATGCCAAACAAACCTTGAACTATGGCAAAAAATCGAACAAACACCGGCAACTCTTGAAAAATTATCTACCGATGAAATTTATGCTTTGTTGCAAACAGTGAACACATAAAAAAAAGCAGCGCCTTCCTTGTGGAAAGGAGCTTAAACATAAAATGTCATGCCTCCGAGCGAAGCGAGGTCAGAGCATCTACCGCTTTTAATAATAAACAACATCGTAGATCCCTTGACGATTGCTGCGCAATCGAGGGATGACAATAAAGGAGGGATGACAGTAAAAAAAGATAACAGAAGAGAGCGCACAAAAAAAGCAGCGCCTTCCTTGTGGGAAGGAGCTTAAACATAAAATGTCATGCCTCCGAGCGAAGCGAGGTCAGGGCATCTACCGCTTTTAATAATAAACAACATCGTAGATCCCTTGACGATTGTTGCGCAATCGAGGGATGACAGTAAAAGAAGATAACAGAAGAGAGCGCATAAAAAAAGCAGCGCCTTCCTTGTGGGAAGGAGCTGCTCATATTTCATCAGAAGATCCCTTGACGATTGCTGCGCAATCGAGGGATGATTTCTAATTTTGTTGAGATTAAGTCGTTTGTAAGCAGAATATTTGCTTTTAGCGGCTTAATTACTTGAGATTAAATCAAATCATTTGCGCATGTTGTTGATGCGGGCATTGGCCTCAGGCGAAAGCTGACGCGTGAACTCCTTCTTGAAGTCGGAGTCGTGCGTACGGCTAGGCGTCCAAGTAAAGCCAACGTTTATCCTTTGGCCATTGAGCTTGTCGCCACCGTCGAAGGTGAAGTCTTTCAACCAACCAAAGGAATAACGGCCGAAAACTCTTATCCCAGCCTTGGGGATAATTAGGCTTTCAATTTGTCCAAATACATACGGACAACCGCCCCATGTATCTGCCCAGACGTTACCAAGATCACCGTTAGCTTCCTCGGCCTTGTTGATATGCCAGAGGTATCCAGCACCCAACGATACCACGAATTTCTCGTAGTATCCGCCTTTCGGCGAGAGATCAAAGCGGAAACCGCCCTTAACGCCAGCCTTCATGCTGGTGTAAGAGCCGCTATTTACCGACCTATCCTTATGCCAATCGCTTTTGCCCATGCTCCAGTCGCCCTCTATGAAGAAGTAGGGCAACGTGATGCCTGCGAATGCAGCGGGACCGAAAGACCCCTGATCGCCGAGCAGAAAATACTCGGCGCCAGCACCGACGTAAAAGCCGGTAACGCGCTTCTTCGTCCAGTCGAACTCCGAGAACTTTTTGCCCTCGGCGTCCTCGAA